>JANXVP010000432.1 GCA_025351615.1 Ramlibacter sp.
GCGGCGGTGGCGGTGGCGGTAAAATCACGACCGCCGCCAGGATAGTCCCTGTTGTTTTCGTAACAATATTGCAGCAGCCGGTCGGCAGCGCAAAGTTACGGGCGGCTCCACCAGGTGCGATTGGTACAGCTTGCGTGAGAGCAAGGCCGCTGAAGGTGACCGGGACGTTAATTCCAACGGCTGCGGAATCGAACGTGGCAACACCACCAGGATTCAATGTCACGCCTGCGGGGGCACTCTTCAACAATCCTGTGAGGGTTGCCGTGTTTGTGCCGTCGAAGACCTTGGTAGCCACCTCGGGGAACACCAGCATGAACTGAGTCAACGGGGCGTTGGTCGGAATCAGGCTCCCCGAATAATCCGTCGATCCGCCCGGCAGGTACGAGGTCGCATTGTAGGAAATGGTGATGGGAGCGGGAATCGCGGGCGACTGCCCTGTGACGGTAGGACGGAGCGGGTTGACGGCGCCAATCGGAAGGATCACGGTGCCGCCGTTGCCGCCAGCGCCGGCGGGGTAGCCGCCTATTCCAGGTCCGGTAGCCGCATTGCCGGCGCTCAGTACCAAGCCAGGTGACAGGCCGAGGCTCAAAGCCGGAACAACGTTGGCGCTCTGGACCAGCGTGATTTTCCCGAAGACGCTCACATCGCGTCCGGCGCACATCGTGATGTTTCCATTGGTCGTCGAAATGGCCCCTGGAGTCCCGAACAGATTGATGTCGCGTCCAGAGCTCAATAGAACGCTCCCCTGGTCCGTCGTAATGGCCGCTCTCACGTTGATATCGCGTCCGCAACACACCGCAAGGTTTCCATTGGTGGCTGAAACTGCGGCGTTTATGTTCACGTCCCCGCCGGCCTTCAATGTCAGTGTCGCCGCAACCCCCGGCGTCCAGGTGAGCGGCGCGGCGATGGTGATATCGCCAAATCCGGTGTTTGGGGGTACTGACGATGGGGTTCCGGATACGCCGTTGTTCGTCGTGGTGATCGTCACGTTAGTGCCGGTGCCCGTCTCCAACGCAGTTCTGAGGTTGGTGACATTCAAGGTTGACGAGTTCACGCCGGAATTCGGCGCGTAGACGCCCCCGGTCGGCGACACCGGAATGCCTGCCGTTACGTTACCGTCGATCGTTATATCGGCCGGGTCGAGCAGCCACATGCCGGCTTTGCCGTTTGACGCACTGCCATTGACCCTGATGCCTTCCACGTCCAGCCAGTGGCCGGAAGTTTCAATCTGGCCGCCGTCGCCGCCTTGCGCGCCGCCGCGCGCGGTTATGCTGCCGTAGGCACGCGTCGAGTCATTCGACCACAGCACGACTGTGCCGCCGCTGCCCTTGGTGATGGCGTCAGCGCTGATCGAGGAGTCCGGGCTCATGTAAGTTGCGGCGGCATTCTGGACGGTGAGGTTCTTTCCCTGGTAGTCGCCGCCGACAAGTACCGTCCCGCCGCCGGCATCGCCTGAGGCGTTGATCTGCGCGCCGAACAAACCGACGTGATGGCCGGTCAGCGTCACGCTGCCACCGGATTGGCCCGCTGCGGTTCCCGAAACATCCAGCGTGCCGCCGGCGGTCACCGTGCCGCTTTGCATGTCGGCCAGCAAGACGATTTTTCCGTTCCGGCTCGACAGCGTCTGCGCCTGGATCACCCCCGTGTTGTTGACTGCTGTGGACAGCAGGTTACCCGCCGCCTGCGTTGTCATGATCACGCTGCCGCCATCGGCCTGGACCAGGCCGCCATTGCGCACCAGGGCGTTGACCGCACCTTCGTCGACCTTGACGTTCAGCAGGTTGCCACCCAGCACATCCAGGGTGATCGCGTTGCCCGCGGCCATGGCCACCGTGCCCAGCCGCGCCGAGATGAGACCCTGATTGCTGACGCTCTTGCCGAGCAGAGCGACATAACCGCCGTCGGCACGGATCGTCCCCTGATTCACGACCGCGCCCTCACCCGCGCCGCCGAATCTATATTGACCCGCCATGAAGTTGGCATCGGTGATATTCAAAGTGGAGGCCACCAGCCCGCCGACGTTGACAGAAGCGCCCGTTCCGAACAGCACTCCGTTGGGATTGACCAGGAACACCTTGCCGTTGGCCGAGAGGTTGCCCAAGATCGCCGAAGGATCGGAACCCAGCACCCGATTCAGCGCAACCGAATTGGCACCGGGCTGCACGAACTGGACGGCTTCGCCAGCAGCAATGCCGAAGCTCTGCCAGTTGATGGCGGCGTTCTGCGTGGTTTGCGTGATGGTGGTTTTGGTCCCGCCGCCGGTGATGCTGGCGGCACCGGCCGTGACGACGCCGCCGACGGGCCCGGCAAAGCCGTTCGATGCGAATGCGAGCATCAGGGATACCGCGAGCGCGCGCGGCGCAAAGCTAGTGGTGCCGTTTTTTGTCAAAGCGGGGTGGTAACTGTAATTCATGGTGGAGCCCAACTGCTTGTTGCTGTGGTGGAAAACGCTCAAAAATACTTGACCAGCTGGACCCAGAAGCGGCCCGACCGGTCTGGCGACGACAGCGCCCTTTCGCTGCCCAGCTTGCGGGCGTAGTACGCGCGCACCAGGAAGTTGCCAGGGTCGCTCCAGTTGATTCCGACCCCGGCGCCGCTCAGCGTTCTCCTGTTATCGCCGATGGCCCAGGGATTGCGGTTCACCCGGACACTGCCCGTATCGACGAAGCCTACCAGCTGCATTCGGCCCGGGAGCCGTTCGGAAAAATTCGGCAGCTGCATCCGGCCCTCGAGGGTCAGCACATAGCCTTCATCCGCATAGGCCTCGCCTTCGGGATAGGCCCGCACAGCATTCATGCCGCCCAACTCCATCTTTTCGGAGACGTCGAGATTCTTCGAGGCCAGCTGGCCGTTGATGCCGGCGTAGAGCGAGAACGGCCCGCCCAGGCTCTGGACCCGCATCGCGTTGAACGACAGCTTGTTGAAATGGCCGTTGCTCTGCGCTGTTGTCGCATCTGCCGCGCGCGCTTCCGGCGTTTCGATGTCCAGCATGCCGGACGACCAGGTGAGGCCAAAGCCGCTCTGCCCGCCCCCGCCCAGGGTGTCGCTGTGATCGCCGTAAAGGCTCGTGAGCCACACATGCGACCGCTTGTCCGTCACTGCGGGGACCGAATCGATCCGGTCCTGGAATCTCTTGGCGTCGTAGCCAAGCTGGACGTATAGGTTGTCGTCGCGCGAGCGGATCAGCGGGTAGCGGCCAAACACGCTGGCGATCTGCGCCGTACCGTGCGCGCCGAGGCTTGCGAATTCCTTGCCCAGGCGGTAATCGAGCTTGCTGTAGGCGATGCCGACCTGGCCGCGGCCGACCTGGAGCTGGTAGGACGCGCGGGCGTATTTCAAGCCCTCGCCAGACGTGAACAAGCGCAGGCTGGCGACATCGCCCAGCCCCAGCGGGTTGTTGATGTTGACCGTGGCTCCGACCCGGACCTCGCCGGTGTAGCGGTTGCCTGCGTTGTCCGCATCGATGCTGCCCGACACCCGCTGCCCCGGCGTGACGTCGACGATCAGGTCGGAGGTGCCCGGGGACTCGCCTGGAATCAGGGTGGACTTGACGTTCACGCCCGGAAGATCCGACAACAGCAGCAACCGGTTTTCGAGCGGAGCGACAACGATCGCATCGCCGCTGTTCAGGCCGTCGAGCTGGCGTCGCACGATGCCGTCGGATAGGGTCGAGCCGTTGCGCAAGGTCACGGCCCCGTACTGGCCTTCGGTCACGGCGATGGTCACGACGTTGTCCTTGACCTCCTGCTCCGGCAGATAAGCCTGGGCCACGAAGTAGCCGTTGCTCCGGTAGTGGGCGGTGATCCTCGCCGCCATCTCACGCAGATCGGAGAGCGACAGTTCGCTGCCGGGTTGAAAACCGGTCAGGGCCACCAGTTGGGGCTCGGAGTAGACCCGCGCGCCCGTGACGCGCAGCGCCCGGACAGTGACTTTCAGCTGGTCGGACGCGCCGCCGCTTGGCGCGGCCTGCGGCTGAATGCGAATTTCAGGCGCGGCGCGAGGCTGCACGGGCGAAGGCGGAATCTGCTGCATCTGGCCACCCGCGGAGGGCGGTTGCTGCGCCAGCGCAGCCTGGCCCAGGGCCAAGGCCAGGAGCGAGAACGGGAAGAAGATGGAACGCGACATAGGATCCTATGCCAGACTGGTTTTGGGGACAACGAGTCTGGCGCAACCGGCCAGAAGAAGCCCTGCACTGAGGAGAGTGGCAAGTCGGCGGGCCACGCGTCGGGAAGCGTTGCTGGCAATACGGTGATCAGGCATAGGATTTCTCTTTTTTAAATGAACGCAACTTTCATACTTCCTTCATGCTGCGCCCGCGCCAACGAACATTACTTGATGCAGATCAACGGGACCATAAGGCGCGGTTACCGTCGCGCCGCGCGCGCAGCCTCTCGTCCACACCTCTCGAAAAACTGTACATGAGCTTCGCCTTTTTGTATGTAGGTGACCGAACATAGTGGCTATCAGTCGTCAATTTGCCGAAATTCCGCTCGGCACAGTGGAATGGAATGCTACCCGACCCGGCTCGGGAACCTGTTGAGCTACAGCCCGGAAAAATCAGGCTTGCGCTTGTTCATGAAGGCGCCGAAGGCCTCCCTGGCGGCCGGTTCGCCCAGCATGCGGCCGAAGCTGGTGCCCTCCTGCGCCATCTGCTCAAGCACCTGGCGCTGCGTGCCCATCTTCATCAGGCGCTTGGTTTCGGCCAGCGACGAATGCGGCTTGACCGCGAGCTTGCGGGCGATCGACCGGGCCACGCCGTTGGCTTCCATCGGCGGCACCACACGGTTGACGAGGCCAACCTCGAGCGCCGCCTCGGCCATGAAAGGCTCACCGAGCAGCAGCGCTTCGGCCGCGCGGTGGTAGCCGAGCATCTGCGGCACCAGCAGGCTGGCTGCCGCTTCGGGGCACAGGCCGAGGTTCACGAAGGGCATCGAAAAGGCAGCGTTGTCGCCGGCATAGACGAAATCGCAATGGAACAGCATGGTGGTTCCGATGCCCACCGCCGGCCCGCAGACAGCCGCAACCAGCGGTTTGGGAAAGCCCGCAATGCCGCGCAGGAAGCGAAACACCGGCGAGTCCTGGCCTGACGGTGGCTGGTTGAGGAAGTCGCCGATGTCGTTGCCGGCGCAAAACACCGTCTCGTGCCCTTGCAGCACTGCAACGCGGATCGCCGCATCTTTTTCGGCCTGCTCGATGGCATCGGCCAGCACGGCGTACATGGCGGACGTGATCGAGTTCTTGCGCTCCAGCCGGTTCAGCGTGATGGTCATCACGCCGTCTTCGATGTGGGTGAGCACATGGTTCATGGCATTTCCTTGATGAATTGGAGCCGGTCCTGGCCCCGGAACATGTGGCCGTTCATTCCTTGTAGTACACGACCTGGTGCGTCGTCACCAGCAGCTCGCCAGCTTCGTTCCACAGCTGCGCCGTCTGGTCGAAAAAGCCGTTGCGAAATGCCTGCGCCTGGGTCTGGCCGAGCAGGTAGCCGGTGCCGGTCGCCTTCAGCAGCGCCTGGTCGGCATGGAAGTAGATTGTCATCGACACGGTGCCGATCGGCACCAGCAGCGGACGCCTGCGCCAGACGCGCGGAAAAAACACGTCGGAGAGCGCGGTGAGGGACGCAAAGTCGAGCGGCCGCGGTGGATTGTCGCGAAACCACAGCCGGGTGCGGCTGGTGCCTTGATCCTGCCCGTTCCATTCGGACGGGATCGAGCCTTCGACAAAACGCATCTCGTAGCGCTTGACCCATTCCACCCGGTCCATGCCCTGCGTCCGGGGCACGGCGGCGGGGACCGGGACCTCGGGCATGGAATGTTCGTCCGCGCTCCAGGTATCGCGGCGCAGGCCAAAGAAGGCCGTTGCCGTCAACACCGTTTCGCCGCCCTGCTGCATTTCGATGACCCAGTGCTGCGTGGAGCGGTTGGTACGGGCCGGCCTGGCGGTCACCGTGAAACGCCCTTCGGACAACGCGGCTGCGAAGTTCACCGTCAATGCGATCGGGTCGCCCAGCCGCTTCGGATGCAGCAACACCGCGTTGAGGGCCTGGGCCGCGGTCATGCCGCCGAAAGGCCCGATCATGTTCCCGTAGGCGGCGCTGGTGCGGCCCTGCCAGACACCGTCGCCCGCCGGCTCCAGCAGCACGGCCTCGTCGAAAGCATGTTCAATCATTCGTCACCCGTTCAAACCCGTTCGAAGATGCCCGCGGCACCCTGGCCCATGCCGACGCACATGGTCACCATCGCGTACTTCAGATTCTTGCGCCGCAGGGCGTGAACCACTGTCGCGGAACGGATCACGCCGGTGGCGCCCAGCGGATGACCCAGGGC
>JANXVP010000435.1 GCA_025351615.1 Ramlibacter sp.
CCGGCGGAGGCTTGACCTGATGTTTGAACTTCGCCTGCTCTGTCCCGAGGACCGCGTCGAGGTTCTGAGTGATGCGCTGGAGGCTCTCGATGCGCTCAGCGTCTCGGTGGAGGACGCGGATGCGCAGACGGACGCGGAGCAGGCGCTGTTCGGCGAGCCCGGCATGCCAGCACCGCGCGGCGGCTGGGACCGGTCGCGCGTGCTGGCGCTGTTCCAGACCGAGGCCGCCGCGCAGGACGCGAGCACCTTGCTCCAGGCGCAGGAGTTCTTCGCCGGCTGCAGCCTGGCTGGCAGCGCCGAAGTCCCCGAGCAGGACTGGGTCCGCCTGACCCAATCGCAGTTCACGCCGGTGGAAATCACGCCACAGTTCTGGATTGTTCCGACCTGGCACGAGCCGCCTGCTCAGGCGACGCAGGTGATCCGCCTGGATCCCGGCCTGGCCTTTGGCACCGGCACCCATCCCACGACGCGCATGTGCCTGCGCTGGATTGCCAGCCATCCGCTGACGGGCCAGCGCGTGCTCGACTACGGTTGCGGTTCCGGCATCCTGGCAATCGGCGCCGCGAAGTTCGGCGCCACCGAGGTCGACGCGGTCGATATCGACGAAGCCGCTGTCCGTTCCACCATGGCGAACGCGCAGGCCAATGACGTCCTGCTGAAGACGGGCTTGCCGGACCAGGCGCGAGGCCGCTATCAAACCGTACTGGCGAATATCCTCGCGTCGCCACTGAAGGTGCTTGCGCCGCTGCTGTGCGCCTATGTGGCGCCGGGCGGCTCACTCGTGCTGGCGGGCATTCTCGAGCGTCAGACCCAGGAATTGAGGCTGGCGTACGCACCCCTGGCTGCGCTGGAAGTTGCCGCTACCGAGGACGGCTGGGTGCTGATGACGGCCCGCCTATGAAGCTGCCACAAGGCAGGTGAGCGCTAGCTACAATCTGCCGCTCATGAGTCTGATCACCCGGTGCCCCGCTTGCGGGACGATGTTCAAGGTCGTTCCCGACCAACTCCGGATTTCGGAAGGCTGGGTGCGCTGCGGTCATTGCGCCGAAATCTTCGATGCGACCGCCAGCCTGCAGGGCGCGGACGCCGCGAAGTCGCTGCAGCATGCGGCAGCGCCCGAGCCAGCGCAGCGGTCCCCAGACTCCGAACCGGCTTGGCCCTCACCTTCGCCGTCGCGCGCACCGGCGCCGACACCGCCGCCCCCGCCGCCGCCCCCGCAACCGTCAGCGCTTATCCGGGCCGAAGCCCAGGACAGCATCGACGCGCCGCCGCTTTACCCCTCCTTTCCCTCGGAAGTACACGATTCGCAGCTGCAGCGTGAGCCGCGCGAGGAAGAACCCGATCTCGATGACGTGTCCTTCGTGCGCCACGCCCGGCGCAAGGCGTTCTGGCGTCGGCCGCTGGTCAGCCTGGCGTTGCTCCTGCTGGTGTTGGTGCTCGGCGTGTCGCTCGTCCTGCAGTACGCTGCGCATGACCGCGACAAGCTGGCCGCAACCGAGCCCGCGCTGCGTCCCTGGCTTCAGTTGCTGTGCGAACCGCTGCGCTGCCAGGTGGGTCCACCGCGACAGATCGACGCCATCGTGATCGACAGCTCCTCTTTCAGCAGGCTGCGCAGCGATGCCTACCGGTTGAGTTTCACCGTGCGCAACCAGGCGGCGACGCAGGTGGCCATGCCTTCGATCGAGCTGACGCTTACTGACACCCAGGACCAGCCCGTGATCCGTCGCGTGCTGGCGCCTCGCGAGCTCGGTGCCGCCACAGCCATTGCCGCCGCATCCGAATCGACCGGATCGGTCGCCCTTTCGGTGACGGCCAGCGGCATCAGCGGGCGGATCGCAGGTTACCGGCTGCTGGCCTTTTATCCCTGATTTATTTTCTCCCGAGGTTTTTCTCCCATGGCAGCTGTTATTTGTGGCTCTCTCGCCTTCGACACCATCATGACGTTCGAGGGCCGTTTTTCCGAACAGATACTGCCTGACCAGCTGCATATCCTGAATGTTTCCTTCCTGGTGCCGGCATTGCGGCGTGACTTCGGGGGCTGCGCGGGCAACATCGCGTACAGCCTCAAATTGCTGGGCGGTCGGCCGCTGCCAATGGCGACGCTCGGCAGCGACGGCGCGGATTACGTCGAGCGGCTCAAGGCCCAGGGCATCAGCACCGAGTTCGTGCGGCAGGTGCAAGACACCTACACCGCGCAGGCGATGATCATGACGGACCGCGACAACAACCAGATCACGGCGTTCCATCCCGGCGCCATGATGCAGGCGCACCGCACGCGCATCGCTGCGCGCAGCGACATCCGGCTGGGCATCATTTCTCCGGACGGCCGCGAAGCCATGCTCGAGCATGCGCAGCAGTTCAAAGCCGCCGCAATTCCATTCGTGTTCGATCCGGGACAAGGGCTGCCGATGTTCAACGGCGGGGAACTTGAAGCTTTCATCGACCAGGCCACGTGGGTGACGGTCAATGACTACGAAGGCAAGATGCTGTGCGAGCGAACAGGTCTGTCGAACGCGGAAATCTCCCGCCGGGTCCAGGGGCTGGTCGTCACGCTGGGAGCGGAAGGTTGCGAAGTCTGGGAAGGCGGCGAAAAGACCCTGGTGCCTCCGGTCAAAGCCAGAGAGATCGTGGACCCGACGGGGTGCGGCGATGCGTGGCGCGGCGCAATGTTGTATGGCCTGGAGCAGGGCTGGGACCTGCCCCGGTGCGCTGCGCTTGGCAACCAGGTCGGCGCCCTGAAAATTGCGAGCCGCGGACCGCAGAACTACGAAATCGCCGGACTGAAGGTCTAGCGCTGCGCCGCGGGCAGCCGTCCCTAGCCACGCGCGAGAGTGACACCCCCGTCGACGACGATGGTCTGCCCGACCACGTAGTCGCCGGCACGCGAGGCCAGATAGATGGCGACTCCGGCCATGTCTTCATCGGTGCCGATGCGTCCGGCTGGAATGCGCCGCGCCACTTCCTTCCCGTGGTCGCGCGCGTCCCGGTTCATTTCGGAGGCGAAGGCGCCCGGGGCGATGCCGCTCACCACGATGTTGTCCTGCACCAGACGCAAGGACATTCGTTTGGTGAGATGGATGAGTCCGGCCTTGCT
>JANXVP010000441.1 GCA_025351615.1 Ramlibacter sp.
CAGCGCGATGAACGGCGTGCCCTGGTGGTTCTTCGACGGCTTCGGCGGACAGTACGCTGGCACGCGCCTGAAGGCTATCGATCCGGACGGCACGATTGCCCGCGCCATCCCGGCCAAACACATCATCGGCTGCGTGGTTCACGCCAGCTGCTCGCTGCAAAGCCCCGGTTTCGTCAAACTGAATTTCGGCAACCGGCTGATCGTTGGGGAGCCCTCGGGTAAGAAGACGCCACGCGTCAGGCAGTTGGTAGAGCTGCTGCAGCGGGCCGGATTCGAAACCGTGTTGTCGGAGCAGATCCAGAAAGACGCCTGGTACAAGCTGTGGGGCAACATGACGGTGAACCCGGTCAGCGCCTTGACCGGCGCCACCACCGACCTGATCCTCAATGACGACCTGGTGCGCGGCTTCATCTCGAGCGTGATGCTGGAAGCCCGCGAGATCGGCGGGCGCATCGGCATCCCGATCGAGCAACTGCCGCAAGACCGGCACCAGATCACCCGCAAGCTCGGCGCCTTCAAGACGTCGATGCTGCAGGACGTGGAAGCCGGCAAGCCGGTCGAGCTCGATGCACTGGTGACCGTCGTCAGGGAACTGGGCGAACTGACGCAGGTTCCCACCCCGTTCACCGACGCGCTGCTCGGCCTGGCCCGCCTGCACGCCCAGGTGCACGGCCTGTATCCATGACTGCGCCGACGGCATGACAGCGGCACTTCCTGCGAAGGCTATCAGCGGCACCGCTTTCACGACGCTCCTGCTGATCGCGCTGATGATGGGCGCCAACCATGTGGCGGCGCGGATCGCCTTCAACAACGGCGTCGACGTCGCGACGGCGGTGGTCTTTCGCAGCACGGTGACCGCGTTCGTGATCGTCGCCCTGCTGGCCGTCCAGGGCGTGCGCGTGCGCTTCACGGCGCGCCACAAGAAAATGCTCCCGGTGATCGGCCTGCTGATCGGCGTGCAGAGCCTGTGCCTTTATTCGGCCGTGGCGCGGCTGCCGGTGGCGCTCGCGCTGCTGGCGTTCAACACCTACCCGATCTGGACCGCCCTCTGGTCCTGGATCGTCTACAAACACCCGCCTGAAAGACCATTGCTGATCGCAATGCCGGTGATTCTGGTCGGCCTGGCGCTGGCGCTGGATGTGTTCGGCGCAGCCTCCGGCCTCGGCGCGCAGGGCCAGTGGGCGCGCATCGGCGCCGGCGTCGCCTTCGCGCTATCGGCCGCGGGCACGTTCGGCCTGGCGCTTGTGATCACACAGCACGAGGCCGGCGACGTGGACGGGCGCGTGCGAACGGCGACAACGATGGCGATGGCCGGCCTGGTGGCGTTGACCATGGTCGTGTCGCAAGGCGGCTTCCATCTGCCGCAAGCGCCGGCTGGCTGGGGCGGCCTGCTTGCCCTCACCTTCCTCTACGGCACCGCTTTCACGATCATGTTCACCGTCTTGCCGCGTCTGGGCGTGGTCGGCAATTCGGCGATCATGAATGTGGAGCCGGTGTTCGCGCTGGTGCTCGCATGGCTGATTCTTGGGCAGGCCATCGCGACCGTTCAGGTGGCCGGCGCACTGATCGTCGTCGGCGCGGTGATGGTGCTCGGCACGCGCAAACGCTAGTTTGCGGGGTCGCTATACACGTACCTGGATCGTTGAGTTCGATCTGGACGCATTCAAGGATCTGAAGAAGCTGGACCAGCAGGTTCAACGAAAAATTCTCGAATTTCTTCGCGCAAGGCTGTCACCCATGGGGAATCCGCGTGCCGTCGGCGAACTGGGCAACTCCTGGAGGTACGGGTCGGTGACTGGCGCATCATTTGCGATATCCAGGACAAGGGCATCGTGGTCCGCGTGCTCCGCGTCGGCAATCGACGCGAGGTCTATCGCTGATCAACGCTCATTCACCGACCACGAACGGCACGCGCGGCGCGACTGCGCACATGAGCTCATACGAGACGGTGCCCCCGGCGCGCGCGATCTCGTCGATGGGCAGCACCGCTCCATGCGGGCCGCGGCCCCAGAGGGTGACGTCGCTGCCGAAGCCGGCGTCGGGCACGGGCGTCAGGTCTACCGTGATCATGTCCATGCTGACGCGTCCCACCATGCGGGTGCGAACGCCTTCGACCAGCACCGGCGTTCCGGTGCTGCAGTGGCGCGGGTAGCCGTCGGCATAGCCGCAGGCGACCACGCCGATGCGAAGCGGAGCGTCGGCCGTGAAGCTGGAGCCGTAGCCCACGGTGTCGCCCGGCGCCAGCATCTGCATGCCGATGATGCGACTGGACAAAGTCATCGCCGGCTGCAGCTCCCAGTGCGAACTGTCGTGAACGGGAAAGTCGGGCGAGCTTCCGTACACGGCGATGCCGGGGCGAATCCAGTCGGCGCGCACGGCGGGGTCGCCGCCATGGCGCAAGACGCCGGCGCTGTTGCCCAGGCTGCGCTCGCCCGGCAGGTCGCGCGTCACCTCCGCGAACACCTGCAGCTGGTGCGCGATGCCGCGGTCGCCGTCGGCGTCGCTGAAGTGCGTCATCAGCGAGATTTCGTCGACCTGCGGCAGGGCGTCGAGCCGGGTCCAGGCCGCCCGAAACCGCTGCGGCGAAAACCCAAGCCGGTTCATGCCGGAGTTCATCTTCAGGAACACGCGGTGCGGCTGGTGGGTCTTGTGCGCGGCGAGCATGTCGATCTGCTGGTCGCAATGCACCACGTGCCACAGGCCCAGCCGCGAGCACAGTTCGAGGTCGCGCGCTTCGAACACGCCCTCCAGCAGCATGACCGGTCCGCGCCAGCCCAGCGCCCGCATCCGTTCGGCCTCGTGCAGGTCCAGCAGCGCGAAGCCGTCGGCGCCGCGCAGGCCGTCGAACACGCGTTCGATGCCATGGCCGTAGGCGTTGGCCTTGACGATGCCCCACACCCTGGCATCGGGCGCGGACCGGCGCATCCGCGCCAGGTTGTGGCGCAGCGCTGCGGTGTGGATGGTGGCAAGGATCGGGCGGGGCATGACGGCCTTATCAAGCGGGTTTCAGGGGTGGATTTTGTCATTACCGCGCGTGATATAAACCGTTGTCGTCAGGAGACAGCATTTCCATTGCACGAGCGCCTATTGCGCCGTGCCCCACGCCCCCCAGAATGAAGCGCGGTTTTTATACCCTCATGTCGGCCCAGTTCTTCTCGTCGCTGGCCGACCAGGCGCTTTTCGTTGCGGCAGTCGAATTGATCAAGGGCGGCGGCGGGGCCGAATGGCAGCGGGCGGCGCTGGTGCCGATCTTCGCGCTGTTCTATGTGATCCTGGCGCCGTGGCTCGGCGCCTTCGCCGACGCCTACCCCAAGCGCAACGTGATGTTCGCCAGCAATGCGATCAAGGTGGTGGGCTGCGTGCTGATGCTGATCGGCACCCATCCGCTGATTGCGTACGCCATTGTCGGTCTCGGTGCTGCGGCCTATTCGCCAGCCAAGTACGGCATCCTCACCGAACTGCTGCCCGCTTCGCAGCTGGTCAAGGCCAACGGCTGGATCGAGGGCCTCACCATCGCCTCGATCATCCTGGGCATCCTGCTCGGCGGCCAGCTGGTGGGCCATGCCATTTCGGGACGGCTGCTCTCGATCGATTTCCCGGTGTTCGACACCGGCATCGACACCGCGCCCGAAGCCGCCATCTTCGTGCTGATCTTCATCTACATGCTGGCAGCCTGGTTCAATACCCGCATCCCGCTGACCGGCGTGGAGATGCGGCCGATCCCGAAAAATCCGCTCGAACTGGTGCCCGATTTCTGGACCTGCAATTCACGCCTGTGGCGCGACAAGCTGGGGCAGATCTCCCTGGCCACCACCACGCTGTTCTGGGGCGTGAGCGGCAACCTGCGCTACATCATCCTGGCCTGGAGCGCCGCTGCGCTGGGCTACAGCACCACCCAGGCGTCGTCGCTGGGCGGGGTCGTCGCCATCGGCACCGCCGTGGGCGCGATCGTCGCTTCGGTGCGGATGCGCCTGGACATGGCGACCCAGGTGCTGCCGATGGGAATCGCCATGGGCGTCCTGGTCATCCTGATGAATTTCATCCACAACGTCTGGGTGGCGGCGCCCTTCCTGATCCTGATGGGTGGCCTGGGCGGCTTCCTCGTGGTACCGATGAACGCGTTGCTGCAGCACCGCGGCCACAACCTGATGGGCGCCGGACGCTCGATCGCCGTTCAGAATTTCAACGAGCAGGCTTGCATCCTGGGCCTGGGTGCGTTCTACAGCCTGTCCACCGGCATGGGACTGCCGGCCTTCGCCGCGATCACGGCTTTCGGCCTCGTCGTCACGATCTGCATGTGGCTGATCAAGCGCTGGCACCAGGGTAATTGCATCAGGCACCACGAGGAAATCGAGCACCTGCTGGTGATCGCCCGCCACGACAACATGCATGGCTAGCCGCACCGCGGGGCGCGTCTGGCCGGTGCTGGCGCTGATGCTGAACGCGCTGGTCTGGGGCGTGTCGTGGTGGCCGTTTCGTCAACTCCAGTCGCAGGGACTGCATCCGCTGTGGTCCACCGCGCTGATTTATGTGTTGTCGCTGGCCTGCCTGCTGGCCTTGCGTCCCCACGCCCTGCGCTTCTTCGCCAGCCAGCCGCTGCTGTGGCTGCTGCTGGCCGCTGCGGGCCTGACCAATGTCGGCTTCAACTGGGCGGTCACGGTCGGCGA
This sequence comes from Ramlibacter sp., assembly GCA_025351615.1. Lineage (GTDB taxonomy): Bacteria > Pseudomonadota > Gammaproteobacteria > Burkholderiales > Burkholderiaceae_C > Ramlibacter. The sequence goes on from JANXVP010000441.1 coordinate 4,668, forward strand.
CGTGGTGCGCGTCGTGCTGCTGTTCTACCTGATGCCCGCGTGGACCGTGCTGCTGGCGTGGCCGCTGCTCGGAGAAAAGCCGACTGCCGGCGCGCTGGCGCGACTGGCGTTGGCGCTGGCCGGCGTCTTCACCGTCCTGCAGACGGGCGACCGCGGCTGGCCCTGGCCGGAAGACGCAGCCGACTGGCTGGCGCTGATGGGCGGCTTCAGCTTTTCGCTCACCAACATCCTGCTGCGCAAGCTCCAGCACGCGCCGGCCGAAGCCCGCATCGCCGCCATGTTCGGCGGCGGCGCGCTCATGGCTCTGGCCGCAGGGCTGCTCGGAGTTGCGCAAGGCGTGGTCAACGCGCCCCCGCCGCCAGCCATGGGCTGGGCCGGCCTGGCGCTCGGCCTGGGCCTGGCCTTCCTCTGCGGCAACGTCGCATTGCAGTACGGCGCCGCGCGCCTGAGCGCGAACACCACCGCGCTGGTGATGCTGTCGGAAGTGATTTTCGCCAGCGCCTCGTCGGTGGCGCTGGGCGCAGCCGAGCTGGCGCCCCGCACCTGGGTCGGCGGCGCGCTGATTCTGGCGGCAGCGCTCTGGTCGGCCTGGCCCCGGCAAGAGCCGGGCGAACGTGTCGCGCTCGGGGCAGAATAGCCACATGACCACAGTTCACGACTTCGTCGCGCGCTCCATCGATGGCCGGTCCGTTCCGCTCGCCAACTTCAAGGGCCGTGTGCTGCTGGTGGTGAACACGGCCAGCGCCTGCGGCTTCACGCCCCAGTTCGCCGGCCTCGAGCAACTGCACCAGGCCTATGGACCCAAAGGTCTCGCCGTCATCGGGTTCCCATGCAACCAGTTCGGCTCGCAGGATCCGGGCAGCAACGAAGAGATCTCGCAGTTCTGCCAGATGAATTACGGCGTCAGCTTTCCGATGATGGAGAAAGTCGCCGTCAACGGACCCGGCGCCGACCCCTTGTTCCAGTGGCTGCGCACGGAAGCGCCCGGGCTCCTGGGCAGCAAGTCGATCAAGTGGAACTTCACCAAGTTCCTGGTCGGCAAGGACGGCGCGGTGATCCGGCGCTACGCACCGCAGGACGCACCGTCGGCGCTCAATGGCGATATCGAAAAGGCGCTCGCCGCCTGACCCATGTCCAACGACGAAGCCAGCTCGACCGGACCGCTGCGCGCTGCGATCATCGGGCTGGGGACCTGGGGCCAGAATCTGGTGCGAAGCGTCCATGGCCATAGCGACGTCATCCGCTTCAGCGCCGGGGCCACCCGGACGCCGGACCGGGCGCGCGCTTTTGCGCAGGAACATCGCATTTCGATGCACGAGAGCTACGAGGCAGCGCTGGCCGACCCGGCTGTGCAGGCGGTGGTGCTCGCCACGCCGCATTCGATGCACGCGACCCAGATCATCGCGGCCGCCCGCGCCGGCAAGCACGTCTTTTGCGAGAAGCCGCTGGGCCTGAGCAGCGAGGCGTCCGAAGCCGCCGTGCGCGCCTGTGCCGAGCATGGGGTGACGCTAGCGGTCGGCTACAACTGGCGCTTCCAGCCGGCGCTGCAGGAAATCAGGCGGATGTTCCAGGACGGCCGGCTCGGCAAGCTGATGCACATCGAAGGCAACTTCAACGGCCCCAGTGCTTACCGCTTTCCGCGTGGGCACTGGCGCCACGACACCGACGAGGCGCCCGCCGGCGGGATGACCGGCCGCGGCGTGCATGTGGTGGACGCAATGCTTTACCTCGCCGGGCACATCGACTCGGTCACGGCGCAGAGCATGCGACTGGCGCAGGACTTCGGCGTCGACGACACCACCTCGATGCTGTTCCGGTTCCAGGGCGGGGCCACCGGCTACCTTGGAACCGTGATCGCCACTGCCGAGGGCTGGCGCATGCAGGTGATCGGATCGCGCGGCTGGGTCGAAGTGGGCGACGTCGAGCACCTCAGCACCTGGGAGATGCGCGTCTGCCTGGTGGATCCGGCCGAGCCGCTCAAGCGGAACCGCCCGCAGACAGTCACTTTCCCGGCGAGCAGCACCGAACGCGCCGAGCTCGAACACTTTGCCCGGGCCGCGCTCGCCGGTCGGCCGCTCGCGGTGCCGGGCGGCGACGAGGTTCACAACGTCGCCGTGCTGGAAGCCATCCTCAAGTCGTTGCGCGACGACGGCGCGCGGGTTTCCGTTCGCTGAACACAGGGAGAATCGATGACGCTGCCGGATTCCAGACCGCTCGAACCCTGGCAATGGCCCGAAGCGCACTGGCGCGGCATCGTCGACCATGTGCGCGCCGGCCGTGCGCTCAAACCAGCCAACTGGAAAGGCGGCGCGCGCTGCGCCGTGGCGCTCTCGTTCGACTCCGATCACGAAACCAACGAGTTGCGCGACGGCGGCGAATCGATCGGCAAGCTGTCGCAAGGCCAGTACGGCAATCGCCAGGGCATCCCGCGCATCCTGGAGGTGCTGGAGCGCCATGCCGTGAAAGCGAGCTTCTTCGTTCCCGCAGTCACTGCCCTGCTGTATCCGGACGAACAGCGCCGCGTCGCGTCCGCCGGGCATGAGATCGCCATCCACGGCTGGATTCACGAGCGCAACTCGGTCCTTCCGCTGGCGGCCGAACGTGATCTGCAGATGCGTTCGGCCGATGTGCTGGAGCAGGTCTGTGGCGTGCGGCCGGTGGGCATCCGCACACCGTCGTGGGACTTCAGCCCCAACACGCTGGCGATCTCCAGGGAGATGGGCCTGCTGTATGACTCGTCGCTGATGGCGGACGTCGATTGCTATGAGCTGCTGCTGGACGGCCAGCCGAGCGGCGTGGTCGAACTGCCCGTCGAGTGGATCCGCGACGACGCCGTCTACTTCAACATGAACCGCTTCACCGGGCTGCGGCCCTACACGCCGCCGGCGGACGTGTTCGACATCTTCCGGCGGGAGTTCGACGCCGCCTACCGCGAAGGCGGCTTGTTCCAGCTCACCATGCATCCGCATATCAGCGGCTACCGCTCGCGGATCTGGATCCTCGACGAACTGATCCGCCACATCCAGAGCCATCCGGGCGTGTGGTTCGCAACGCATGCGGATGTGGTGCGCCATGCCAAAGAGTTCGCGGCACCATAGATGGACAACTTCTCCCGGACCCAGAGCACCCGCAAGACGGTGATTCCCACGCGTGGCGGAGTCGTCGCGGCGCAGCACCGGCGCGCGGCCGAGGTCGGAGCGGCCGTGCTGGAAGCCGGTGGCGACGCCGTGGATGCGGCGGTCGCCACCTCGTTCGCCATCGGCGTCGTCGAACCCTGGATGAGCGGCGTCGCCGGTGGCGGCGCGATGACGATCTGGCGGGCCGCCGAAGGCAAGGCCTACACCGTCAACTACGGGATGCGCTCGCCGGGCGCGCTGGATCCGGCCGATTACCCGCTGGCACGGGGCGGCGGGCAGAAAGTCGATCTCTTCACCTGGGCCGCGGTCGAGGGTGACCGCAACGTGCAGGGCGCAACGGCGATCGCGGTGCCCGGTGTGGTCGCGGGCATGGACCTCGCGCACGGCCGCTACGGCCGCCTGCCTTGGAAAGACCTGCTGCAACCGGCAGTCGGCCTGGCGCAGCAGGGCCTGCTGGTGGACTGGTTCTCGTCCCTGCTCACGACGTCGTGTGCGCGCTCGCTCGCGGTGGACCCGGATGCGGCCCGGATGTTCCTGGACGATGGCCGGTGGCCTATCGTGGGCGGCTGGACCTCGGTCTGCGATCGCCACCTGGACCAGACCGCGCTGGCCGCGACGCTGGCCCGCATCGCCGAGGGCGGCGCTCGCGAGTTCTACCAGGGCGACGTGGCGCACATGCTGGTGAAGGACGTGCAAGCCAAGGGTGGCTGCCTGTCCGAAGCCGACCTGCGCGCCTATCGGGCAGAGATCGCGCCCGCGTTGGCGATCCCGTACCGCGGCGGCCAGGTGTACGCCGCTCCGGGACTCACCGCCGGCCCCACGTTCAAGCAATGCATCGAGTTGCTCTCCGACAGCCTGGCGCCGGGCGCGAACGGTCCCGATGCCCGCAGCTACGTGGCGTATGCCAAGGCGCTCGACGCCGGCTACCGGTCGCGGCTGTCGAACCTCGGCGACGCCGAAGCGCCAGGCGCCCCCTCGTGCACGACGCATTTCTGCGTGGTCGATCGCGAGGGCAACATGTGCGCCGTGACGCAGACGCTGCTGTCGGTGTTCGGCTCGCGGGTGGTGTCGCCATCGACCGGGGTGCTGATGAACAACGGGATCATGTGGTTCGACCCCGAGCCCGGCAAACCCAACTCGCTGGCGCCCGGCAAGCGCTGCCTGATGAACGTCTGCCCGGTGGTCGGCGAGACCGCTGCCGGGGCGCGCTTCGCGCTCGGCGCTTCGGGTGGCCGCAAGATCATGGGCGCGGTGCTGCAGCTCACGTCGTTCCTGATGGACCATGGGTTGACGCTGGAGCAGGCCTTCCACTGCCAGCGCATCGACATGAGCGGCGGCCCCGAGGTCACTGCCGACAGCACGCTGCCGGCCGACGTGATCGAGGCACTGCAGAAAGTCTTCAAGACGGTTCGCGCCAAGCGCACCTTCTTCCCCTACTCGTTCGCCTGTCCGTCCGGCGTGATGCGCGCCGACGGGATGAACATGGGCTGCACCGAGATCATGTCGCCGCTAGGCGACGCGGTGGTGCAAGCATCTGTTTTCCCGGAAGGCCCGCGATGAACTCCCCCTCGACCCGGCGCCTGGTGCTGGCGGCCGTCCTCTGCCTGGCGGGCCTTCCCGCAATCAGCTTCGCGCAAGGCGCGAAGCCCTTCCCCGACCACCCGATCCGGGTGGTGGTGCCGTCGCCGCCGGGGGGCCCGCCCGACCTGATCGTTCGCATGCTGACGCCCAGGCTCAGCGCCGCGCTCGGCCAGCCGGTCGTTCCCGACAACCGCGCTGGCGCTGGGGGGATGGTGGGCACGGCCTACGTCGCCAAGGCGCCGCCGGACGGCTACACCTGGCTGTTCACGACCGCCTCGCATGTCAGCATTCCGGCCTTCACGCCCAGCGTGCCCTACGACGCCGTCAAGGACTTCACGCATGTGACCCTGGCGGCGCAGAACTTCGGCCAGGTGCTGGTGGTGAATCCGAAACTGCCCGTCAGGACGGTGCAGGAACTGATCGCGCTGGCGAAGGCCCAGCCAGGCAAGCTCACCTACGCCTCCGCCGGCCTCGGCACCGCCAGCCACATTCCGGCAGAACTGCTGAAGACGCAGGCCGGCATCGACATCCTCGGCGTGCAATACAAAGGCGTGGCGCAGGTGTTGACCGACCTGATCGGCGGGCACGTCGACATGTTCTTCGTCGGCACGCAACTGGCGCTGCCGCTGGTGCAGAGCGGTCAGCTGCGCGCCATCGCAGTCACCGGCAGCAAGCGCTGGAAAGGCATGCCCGACGTGCCGACGATGCAGCAGGCCGGCTTGAAGGACTTCAACGTGATCAACTGGTTCGGCCTCTGGTTGCCGGCCGGGACACCGAAAGACATCGTTTTGCGCATTCACGACGAAACCGTCAAGGCGCTGCACGACCCCGAGTTGCGCCAGCAGTTCGACACCCTCGGGCTGGAGCCGGTCGGCTCGTCGCCGGAAGAATTCGCGAAGTACGTCGCCAGGGAAGCCGCGGTCAACCTGGAGATCGCGAAAAAGATCGACGCGCCGAAGTAAGGCGGTGCGTTCGGGGGCCCCGTTGCGCTGGCAGCGGGCGCCGAAATCAGCCCGCGCTGGGCGCCTGCATCGCCTCGTCGAGCACCTCGACCCAGTGCCGCACCGGCGTCGCCGTGCCGCTTTGCAGATGCGTGATGCAGCCGACGTTGGCCGAAATGATCGCCTGCGGCCGCAGCTCGCCAAGATGACCGAGCTTGCGGTCGCGCAATTGCCCCGCGATCTGCGGGTGCAGGACCGAATAAGTGCCCGCCGACCCGCAGCACAGGTGCGACTCGGCCGGCGCGACACTGACGGTGAAGCCCAGCTCGCGCAGATGGCGCTCGACGCCGCCGCGCAGCTGCTGGCCATGTTGCAGGGTGCACGGCGGATGAAAGGCCAGCATGCCGGCAGCTGGATTCACCTTGCCGCGCAGGGCCTGGACGATGTCGGGCAACAGCTCGCTCAGGTCGCGCGTCAACCCGGCGATACGCGCAGCTTTTTCGGCATACATCGCGTCATGCTGCAGGTGGTGTCCGTACTCGCGCACGGTGACGCCGCAGCCGGAGGCATTCATCACGATCGCCTCCACCTCGCCGCGCTCGACGAAAGGCCACCACGCATCGACGTTGGCACGCATGTGGTCGAGCCCGCCCTGCTGGTCGTTCAGGTGGAACTTCACGCCGCCGCAACAGCCGGCTGCAGGCGCGACCAGCGTCTGGATGCCGACGGCGTCGAGCACGCGCGCCGTTGCCGTATTGACGTTCGGCATCATGGAAGGCTGGACGCAGCCGGCCAGCATCAGCACCTTGCGCGCATGCTCGCGGGTCGGCCAGCGGCCCGCATCGCGTGGCGGCGGAACCTTGTCCTTGAGCGCCGCCGGCAGCAGCGGCCGCAGCGCCTGGCCCAGCTTCATCGCGGGGCCGAACAGCGGTGAGGTCAGTCCCTCCTTCAGGGCCCAGCGCAAGGCCCGCGGGCCGGCTCCGCGATTGACCTTTTTTTCCATGATGCCACGGCCGATGTCGACCAGGGCGCCGTACTGCACGCCGCTCGGGCAGGTGGTTTCGCAGTTGCGGCAGGTCAGACATCGGTCCAGATGCAGCTGCGTTTTTTGCGTGGGCTGGCCGCCTTCCAGCATCTGCTTGATCAGGTAGATGCGGCCGCGCGGACCGTCGAGTTCGTCGCCGAGCAGCTGGTAGGTCGGGCAGGTGGCGGTGCAGAAACCGCAGTGGACGCACTTGCGCAGAATGGCCTCGGCCTTCTCGCCTTCGGGCGTGCCCTTGAATTCAGGTGAAAGATTGGTTTGCATGGGCTAGAAATCGGAATCCATCCGGCCGCGGTTGAAGATCCCAACCGGGTCGAACTGGCGCTTCAGCTCGCGCTGGATCCGGTGCAGCACCGGGTCCCGGGGGGCGAAGCGGGATGTCGTCGTGTCTTGCGGATTCGCGGCAACGAACAGCGTGGCATGGCCGCCGCAGGCTTTCGCCGTCTGCCGCAACCGTTCCCCCTGCCCGGGCTCGGCCCGCACCCAGCGCTGGCCGCCATGCCATTCGACCAGGGGCGGCTCCGGCAGCTCCAGCACCGGCGCAGTCTGCGGCACGCAAAGGCGCCAGAGGTCGCGACCCCCCCGCTCGCCGAACCACGGCAATTGCTGCTCGCGGCACAGTGTCCAGTCGCGCGCCGCCTGCGCGTTGTCCTGGCGCTCACCGCCGAGGGTGCGGCAGGCCGTCTCGACCGCCGCAATGGCGCCGCGCAGCCGCAGATAGAGCGTGCCGACGCCCGCGTCTTCCACCCAGCAACTGGCGTTGAGCGGCAAGGGCTGGCCGCCCCAGAGGTTCAACTGCGCAAGCGCAGCCGCCTGCGGCAGCGCGAACTTCAGCGTCGCCTCGGCCGGCGCCAGCGGCAGCACCTTCAGGCTGACCTCCACGATCAGGCCGAGCGTGCCAAGCGCGCCCACCATCAAACGCGACAGGTCGTAACCGGCGACGTTCTTCATCACCTGGCCGCCGAACGTCAGCAGGTCGCTGCGGCCGTTGACCAGCGTCAGGCCGAGCACGTAGTCTCGCAGCGACCCGACGCTGGCGCGGGCCGGACCGGACAATCCCGCGGCCACCATGCCACCGACCGTCGCGCCATCGCCGAAGTGCGGGGGCTCGAACGGCAGGCACTGGCCTTGACCAGCCAGCAACGCCTCGAGTTCAGCCAGCGGAGTGCCTGCGCGCACGGTCACCACCAGCTCGCTCGGCTCGTAGCTGGTGACGCCGGTGAACGTGCGTGTGTCGAGCACATCGCCTTGCGGCGGCTCACCGTAGAAGTCCTTGGTACCGCCACCTCGGATGCGCAGCGGGGCCCCCGTGGCCGCTGCCGCGCGGGCGCGCTCGATGAATGATTCGACGGCGGGATCCATGCGTTGATGTTAAAGCGCCGCCGTGCCGGGCCGAGTCAGCGCATTGAATTCTTTTGGCGCCGCTCTCGAAGGCCAATCACGCCCGCCTCGCTGCTACCATGCTCTGCCGCCTCGGAGTCGGCCGGGAGACCACAGAATGAAGAGCGCCCTGCACCAGTTCCTGCTTGCCGTCGCGCTGCTCTGCCTGCCCCCGTGGGCAGTGTCCCAGCCGTTCCCGAGCGGCCCGATCAGCGTCGTCGTGCCGCTCGCGCCCGGTGATGCAGCGGACACATCCGCGCGCCTCATGGCCGATGAGCTCTCGAGGCAGTTGAACACGACGGTGGTCGTCTTCAATCGCCCGGG
>JANXVP010000581.1 GCA_025351615.1 Ramlibacter sp.
GTCGCCTTCCACGACGACCTGTTGTTCACCCACCGCGGCCTGTCGGGGCCGGCCGTGCTGCAGATCTCCAGCTACTGGCGCGACGGCCAGCCGATCCGGCTGGACCTGGCGCCCGGCATCGCGCTGTACGACGCGCTGCTGCTGGCCAAGTCGCGCTCGCGCAAGCTGATTGCCAACGAACTCGCGACGCTGGTGCCGTCGCGCCTGGCTGACGCCTGGGTGCAGCAGGACCCGGCCTGGCAGCGCCCCATCAACGAAGCCAGCGACAAGGCGCTCGCGGCACTGGCGCAGCGCCTGGCACGCTGGGAGCTGGTGCCCACCGGCACCGAAGGCTACCGAAAAGCAGAGGTCACGGCGGGTGGTGTCGACACGCGCGACCTGTCATCGCAGACGCTGGAGTCGAAGCAGCCGGGATTGTTTTTCATCGGCGAAGTGGTGGACGTCACAGGCTGGCTGGGGGGCTACAACTTCCAGTGGGCCTGGGCCAGCGCGCATGCCTGCGCACAAGCCATGGCCTCTCAGTCCGCCGCAGCGTCTACTCCAGCTTGACGCCGGCATCCTTCACCAGCTTGATCCAGAACTTCGCATCCTCGGCCAGGAACGCGCCGAAGTCTTCCGGTGACGTGGACAGGGCCACGCCGGTGCCCTCGCGCGCCAGGGCCGCCTTGATCGAGGGTTGCTGCATCGCCAGCGAAGCCGACTCGAAGATCTTCCGGACGATGGAGGCGGGCGTTCCGGCCGGCACGAACAGGCCGTACCAGAACTCGATGGCGTAGTCGGGCAGGCCGGCTTCCGCCATGCCGGGAACACCGGGAACCAGGGTCGACCGCTCACGCGTGGTGACGGCCAGCGCCCGCAGGCGGCCTGCCTGCACCATCGGCAGCACGGACGGCGGCGTGCCGAAGGTCAGCTGCGTGTCGCCGGCGACCACCGACTGGATTGCCGGGGAGCCGCCGCGGAACGGGATGGATGTCATCTGCACGCCGGCCACCTGCAGAAACAGTGCGCCCGCGAGATGCGGTGCGGAACCATTGCCAGAGGTCGCGTAATTGAGCACACCGGGCGACTTGCGGGCTTGCGCGATCAGCTCCTGCACCGAACTGATGCCGGTCGCCGGATTCACCGCCAGCACCACCGGTGAGCTGCTGACCCGCGTGACCGGGATCAGATCGCGCATGCTGTAGCCGAGCTTTGGATTGAGCGCCGGGTTTACCGAGATGCTGCTCGGACTGGCAATCAACACCGTGTAGCCGTCCGGCGCGGCCTTGGCGACCGCGTCAGCCGCGATGCTGGAGCCGCCGCCGGGACGGTTTTCAACAATGACGGGTTGCCCCAGGGCCTTGCCGAACGCGTCGCTCATGGCGCGCGCAACATAGTCCGCGGCCCCGCCCGGCGTGAAGCCCACCACCAGCCTGACCGGCCGGGAGGGGTACATAGCCGCCTGCGCCATCGCGGTGGAGGCGCCAGCAAGTGCCACCACGGCCGCCAGCAGCTGCGCCAGCAGGATCGGGCGGATTGCGTTGGTCATTTCGGTCATTGCCTGGATGCCGGACGACGGCTCATCGTCCAGTGAAGACCGGCTTGCGTTTTTCCATGAACGCCTTGCGCCCCTCGGCATAGTCGGCGCTGTCGAAGCAACCGCGGATCAACTGCTGGCACAGCGCCATGTCAAGTTCCGGCGAGGGCCTGAGCACCTGCGCCATGATGGCCTTGCCGGCGCGGATGGTGAGCGGCGCGTTGTCAGCCATCGCTGTCGTGTACTCGGCCAGCAGCGCCGGCAATTGGCTGGGTTCGCACACGCGCGAGACCAGGCCGATGGATTTCGCCTCCTGCGCATCGACCTTGCGGGCGGTGAAGAACAGGTCTTTCGCGGCGCCCGGGCCGACCAGGTCGACCAGGTTCTTCATCGCGGAATAGCGGTAGCCCAGCCCGAGACGGGCCGCCGGAATCGAGAACACCGAGTCGGTGGAGGCGATGCGGATGTCGCAGCTGATCGCGACGTTGACGCCGCCGCCGATGCAGAAGCCCCGGATGCAGGACAGCGTCGGCTTGCTGAAATCCAGGATGCCCATCAACGCCGTTTCGGCCATCTGCTCGTAGCGCGTCACCGCCTCTCGCGCCGCCCGCATGTCCTCGAACTGCGAAATGTCGGCGCCCGAGACGAAGGCCTTCTCGCCGGCGCCCGAGAACACGACCAGCCGCACCCGGTCGTCGGCTTCGGCGCGGGCCAGCAACAGCGGAACGGCCTCCCACATGTCGACCGACAGCGCGTTGTGGCGCGCCGGGTTGTTGAAGCGGATGTGCAGCGTCGAGTCCTCGAGCCAGCTCTGGACGCGGTCGGTGGGCGATTGGTAGGGGATGTCAGGCATTGGTTTTCCGGCGTGTCTGTCCTTGCCGAAAGGACACTGGGGCGGCAAAACTGTCACCGCAGCAATCTAGCGCATTTCACCCGCTCCGGGCTCCGGGCAAGCCCCGGATCGGCCCTGCCTTGCTGAAAACCGGTTGGGCGCTATAATCTCGGGCTTTGCTGGCAAACCCCAACGGCCTCAAAACTTTCAGTTGGGGACCCCTCGCCGGGGGCCTGATCTTCTCCTGGCACAAATCTGAAATCATTCGCTAATGACGACCATCCGTGTAAAAGAAAACGAGCCCTTCGACGTCGCGCTGCGCCGCTTCAAGCGCACCATCGAAAAGCTCGGCCTGCTGACCGAGCTGCGGGCCCGCGAGTTCTACGAAAAACCAACTGCAGAGCGCAAGCGCAAGAAGGCCGCGGCGGTCAAGCGCCACTACAAGCGCGTTCGCAGCATGCAGCTGCCCAAGAAGCTCTACTAGGCGCTTCCTTCCAGTTGCCGCGCGGCCGACCCGGCCGGTGCGGCGCCGCTAGCCTGCCTGGGACTCTCAAGCAGGCTTTTCACGTTCTGGCCCCCACGTTTTGGTCCAACCCCCTCCGGAGAACAGCATGAGCCTCAAGGAACGCATCATCGACGACATGAAGGCCGCAATGCGCGCGAAAGACAGCGAGCGCCTGGGCACCATCCGCCTCCTGACCGCCGCGATGAAGCAAAAGGAAGTGGATGACCGGGTCGAGCTGGACGACACCATGGTCATCGCGATCCTCGACCGGATGCTCAAGCAGCGCAAGGACAGCATCGAGGCTTTCGACAAGGCGGCGCGCCAGGACCTCGCCGACAAGGAGACCGCCGAGGTGAAGGTGCTGCAGGCCTACCTGCCGGCGCGCCTGTCGGCCGCCGAGGTCGCGGCCGAAGTCAAGGCCATCGTCGCCGAGCTTGGCGCCAAGGGCCCGGGCGACATGGGCAAGGTGATGGGCGCGGTCAAGACCCGGCTCGCCGGCAAGGCCGACATGGGCCAGGTCTCGGCTGCTGTGAAAGCTGCGCTGGCGGGATAAGTGGTCATCCCGGCTTTGATCCGGGCCCGCACCTGTGCACGCCTGGAATTCAGTTGGCCTACTTTGTTGGCCTGCCGTTACGACCCAGCGATCTTCATCCGGTCGATCAACACCGAACCCACCGTCTTGGCGCCGTAGTTGTAGGTATCGGAACCAATGGCCTGGATGCCCTGGAACATGTCTTTCATGTTGCCGGCGATGGTGATTTCCTGCACCGGGAAAGCGATCTTGCCCTTGTCCACCCAGAAGCCGCTGGCGCCGCGCGAATAGTCGCCGGTGACGTAGTTGACGCCCTGCCCCATCAGCTCGATCACGAACAGGCCGGTGCCGAGCTTGCGCAGCATCGCGTCGAGATCGTCCTGCGCCCTGGTCAGGCGCGAGGTCATGGTCAGGTTGTGTGAACCGCCGGCGTTGCCGGTGGTCTTCATGCCCAGTTTGCGAGCCGAATAGCTGCTGAGGAAGTAGCCTTCGACCGTGCCCGCGTCCACCACCTTTCGCGCCTTGGTACGAACGCCCTCTTCGTCGAACGCGGCGCTGCCCTTGCCACGGCGGACCATCGGGTCCTCGTTGACGTCGATGTGCGCCGGAAAGACCCTGCTGCCCAGCGAGTCCAGCAAAAAGCTGCTTTTGCGATACAACGCGCCGCCGCTGATCGCCTGCACGAAGCCGCCCAGCAAGCCGGCCGCGAGCGGCGACTCGAACAGCACCGGACACTGCGTCGTGGCGATCTTGCGCGACTTCAGGCGGGACAATGCGCGTTCCGCTGCATAGCGGCCGATCGCCTCGGGCGCGGCGAGCTCCTCGGCGCTGCGCATCGAGCTGTACCAGGCGTCGCGCTGCATGTTGTTGCCCTTGCCCGCGATCGGGGCCACCGACACCGAGTGGCGCGAGCTGGCATAGCCGCCGCGAAAGCCGCGTGAGTGGGCGCTGAAGAAATGGCTTTGCTGAGCCGACACGCCCGCTCCCTCGCTATTGGTGATGCGCTTGTCGGTCTTGAAAGCCGCCGCCTCGCAAACCAGGGCGAGTTGCGCCGCCTGCTCGCTGTTGACGGTCCAGGGATGGAACAGATCCAGGTCCGGTTGCTGGTCCGCCTTGGCGATGTCGTCCGGGTCCGGCAGGCCGGCCACCGGATCTTCGGCCGTGAAGCGCGCGATGTCGTAAGCCGCCTGCACGGTCTGCTCGATGGCGGCGGGCGAGAAATCGGAGGTGCTGGCGTTGCCCCTTCGGGCGCCCACATACACCGTGATGCCAAGTGACTTGTCGCGGTTGCGTTCGACGTTCTCCAGTTCGCCCTTGCGCACCGAAACCGACAGGCCGCACCCCTCGGACGCCTCGGCTCCCGAGTCGGTTGCGCCCAGCTTCTTCGCGTGGCCAAGGGCCGAGTCGACGAGTTCTTCGAAATAGGCGCGGCTGTAGCTGAAGCCGCGGTCGGCACGGGAGTCGGGTTGGGTCATAGCCCGGATATGATACTTGCGACCCGTGCGCAGCATTCGCTGTCGCCATCGATATCCCCCACCATGCCAAGCAAACTCAAGAAGGGCTACTTCGTGCGCGGCAAGTTCGTCGCCGAGGGCAGCGAACTGGATCTTGAGCTCAAGGCTGAGCTCAAGGGCACCACGCAAGCCAGCAAGACCGACCTCAAGCGTGAAAGCACCGAGCTGCAGAAGCTGGGTGAAGAACTGCTGACCCTGCGCGTCGACCTGATGGACCGGTTGCAACTGTCCGACAAGCTGCTCGAGGCACTGGCTGAAGTGCGCCGCATCACGAACTTCGAAGGCCGGCGGCGGCAGATGCAATATGTCGGCAAGCTGATGCGCCTGCTCGAGCCCGAGACCCTTCAAGCCGCACGCGACGCGCTGCAAGAGCAGAACAAGGGCTCGGCGCGCGAGACTCAGGCGCTGCACCTGGCAGAGCAATGGCGCGAGAACCTGGTGGCCGACGAAGACGCGCTTTCGCGCTGGCTGCTTCAGTTTCCGGACACCGACACGCAGCAGCTGCGCGCCCTGATCCGCCAGGCCCGCAAGGACAACCCGC
>JANXVP010000491.1 GCA_025351615.1 Ramlibacter sp.
CGGATCTTGCACATCGCGGTGTCGACCCGCTCCACTGCTTCCAGCAACCGGCCCTGGCCGCCTTCCGGGCAGCCGAGCAGGTAGCTCTGGCCCATGATCTGGACTTCGAGCTGTTTCATGAGGCGATCGGCAGCCGTTCGAGCAAGGCGTCGACGCGGGCGCGGGCCGCGGCCAGCCGCGATTTGAGCGAATCGCGTTCATGGGTCAGCATGTCGACCTGCTGGGACAGCAGCGCGTTGGTGCGCTGCAGTTCCCCGTAGCGCACCAGCAGGCGCTCGACGCGTTCTGCGATTTGCTCGATTTGGGGTGCACTGGCCATACCGATTGGATTGTAGGTTCTGTGACAAATCCTGGCCTTAAAATCAAAGCGTTGGTGCTCGCGGTGTGGTTCACATGCCGCAGTTCAACGGGAAGCAGGAGGGAACGCCGGTAACGGCCGACCTCACCTGCGCTGCCCCCGCAACGGTCAGCGAAAGAACGCCACGAAAGTGACGTTCCGCCTCCATCACACAGCCACTGGGCGCGTCGAACAGGCGCCTGGGAAGGCGATGGAAGTGTGTCGCCAGCCCGGATACCGGCCAACGACATGCGGCCGCGCCTTCAAAAAGTGCGGTCTTGACGCCCATTGCACTGGCGGGGAAGCCGGTGCGGGCATGCCGTTTTTTTTCCACCACCATGAAAACCTGTCCCGTTTCTCGCGCCCGGCTCGCCGTGATCGCGCTGTCTGTTGCCGTCCTTCCTGCGTTGGCGCAGGACAGGCTTCCCGATGTCATCGTTTCAGCCAGCCGCACCGAACAGCGTTTGCAGGACGCATTGCCTGCCACCACGCTGATCACGCGCGACGAGATCGAGCGCGCCCAATCGCCCGACCTGCCGACCTTGCTCAGGCGTGTCGTGGGCGTGGAAATCGCCCAGAATGGCGGCCCTGGAACGGTCGCCAGCGCGTTTATCCGGGGCGCGGAATCTCGCCACACGCTGGTGCTGATCGACGGCGTGCCGATCAACAACCTCAACTTCGGCACAGCGGCGCTGGAGCATCTGCCGCTGGCGGACGTGGAGCGCATCGAGATTGTGCGAGGCAACGTCTCCAGCCTGTACGGCAGTGCGGCGCTGGGGGGCGTCATCCAGATCTTCACGCGCGCGGCGGGCCCCACGCCGCAAGCCAGCGTCGCGGCGCAGGTCGGCAGCCGCGGGCTGGCGCAACTCACCGCCAGCGGCGCGGTGCGCCTGGATTCAGGCACGCGGCTGCGCGCATCTGTGGACTCGCTGCGCGACCGGGGCTTCAACGCAACCAACCAGGCGGAACTGCCGGGCACCAACCCGGACCGCGACGGCTACCGGCGGCGCTCGGCGTCGTTGGGCATCACCCAGGAACTGGCGGGCGGCAACACGCTTGGCCTGCGGCTGCGGGACGCGCGCGGCACTACGCAATACGACAGCCAGTTCGGCCCGGCGTCGCAGGTCGATGAATCGCGATTCGTCGAGCGCGGTGCGGTGGTGGAGGGTCGGTTCAAGCTGGCGCAAAGCGTTGACCTGAACGCCGCGTTGACCAGCAGCAGCGACAAGCTCGATGCCAGCGTCACCGCTTTTCCTTATCGGGTCGACTCGTTCAGCAAGGGAGCGCAGCTCGGGCTCGACTGGGTGGTTGCGCGGGGCCAGCATCTGACTGCGGGGGCGGAGACCACGCGACAGAAGCTCGAGAGCGACACGGTCTACGACCGCGCGTCGCGCACGCTGACCAGTCTGCGCGCGGGCTATACCGCCGATGCCGGCCCGCACCAGCTGCAGCTGAATTTGCGCAATGACCGTTACAGCGACTTCGGCTCGGCATCGACCTGGTCGGCCGGCTACGCTTTCCGGCTCACCGATGCATGGCGGATCAATGCCGGGGCCTCCACCGGCTTCAACGCGCCCACCTTCAATGACCTTTATTTTCCCTTCGGCGGCAACGCCAGCCTGCGGCCCGAGCACCTCAAGGCGACCGAACTGGGCTTGCAATACGCAGCGGGCGGCCATGTCGCGCGCGCCGTGCTGTTCGACAACCGCTTCACCGACCTGATCGGCAACGATGCGGACTTCAACCGCGTCAACATCGGCCGGGCACGCAACCAGGGCCTCGACCTGACGTACGCAGGCCGGGTCCGTGACGTCGGCGTCCGCGCCGGGCTGGTCCTGCAGAACCCGAAGGACTCGGACACGGGCGCGCGCTTGCCGCGTCGGGCCAGGCAGCAACTCACACTGGGCGCCGACTACGGCGTGGGTCCATGGCGCTTCGGCGGCTCGCTGCTGCATGTGGGCTCCCGTTTCGACGACACGGCCAACATCCGGCCGCTCGCGGCCTACACCACGGCGGACTTGTACGCCAACTGGCAGTTCGCCAGGGACTTCCGCGTGCAGGCCAGCGTCAACAACCTGGGCAACAAGCAGTACGAAACCGCGTACGGCTATCGCCAGCCGGGGCGCGGCGTCTTCCTGAGCTTGCGCTGGCAACCTGCATGAATGCACCGGCGCAGATCGCCCGCGGTCCGCAGCGCATCGTCTGCCTGACCGAGGAAACCACGGAGTGGCTGTACCTGCTGGGTGAGGAGGCGCGCATCGTCGGGATCTCTGGCTACACGGTGCGGCCGCGGCGCGCGAGGGTGGAGAAGCCCAGGGTGAGCGCCTTCCTGAGCGCGAAGATCGACAAGATCCTGGCGCTGGAGCCCGACTGCGTCTTCGGCTTTTCGGACCTGCAGGCCGACATCGCCAGCGCGTTGATCCGACACGGGGTGCAGGTCACAGTGTTCAACCAGCGCAGCGTGGAAGAGATTTTCTCGGTGCTGTACCAGGTCGCCGCGATGGTCGGCCAGCTGCAGCGCGGCCTGGAGTTGCTCGAACGCATGCGCGCCCGCCTGCTGGCGATCGAAGACGAAGCCAGGACATTGCCGCGCCGGCCACGGGTTTACTTCGAGGAATGGGACGAGCCGCACATCAGCGCGATCCGCTGGGTGTCGCAGCTCACCGGCATTGCCGGCGGCGACGACTGCTTCCCGGAGCTGGCGCTCCAGTCGCTGGGAAAGAACCGCATCATCGGCGACGGCGGCGAGGTCATCCGGCGCAATCCGGACATCATCTTGGGTTCGTGGTGCGGCAAGAAATTCCGGCCCGACAAGGTCGCAGCGCGGCCCGGCTGGGACGGCGTCAGTGCAGTAAAGGACGGACAACTGTTCGAGATCAAGTCGGCCGACATCCTGCAGCCGGGTCCTGCGGCGTTGACCGACGGCGTGGAGCAGTTGCATCGGATCGTCATGCAGTGGAGCCATGCTCAGGATCGCCAATGAGCAGGCTGCTGTTCCTGCTGCTCTGGGCGCTGGTGCTGCCCGCTCACGCTCTGCAGGTGGTCGACGACCGGGGCGTGACGGTCACTCTGTCGCAGCCGCCCAGGCGCATCGTGTCGCTGCTGCCCTCCCTCACTGAGACAGTTTGTGAACTGGGTGGGTGCCAGCGCCTGGTCGGCGTCGACCGTTACTCCGACTATCCTGCTTCGGTGCGCAGCCTGCCCCAGCTCGGTGGCGGGCTCGATCCCAACATCGAGGCGATCGTCGCGCTCCGGCCCGACCTCGTGCTGATGGCGACCTCGTCGCGCGCCGGCGCGCGGCTGGAATCGCTCGGCCTGAAGGTGCTGATGCTGGAGCCCAAGACTGCGGCCGACGTGCGGCGCGCGCTCGACAGGATCGGGCAGGTGCTGGAGTTTCCGGACCCGCAGCGGATCTGGCGCGGGATCGACGCCGGAGTGTCGGCAGCAGCGCGTTCGTTGCCGGCATCGGCGCGAAACACCAGGGTGTACTTCGAGGTCAATTCCGGACCCTACGCCGCGGGCCCCGGCTCGTTCATCGGCGAGACGCTGGCGCGGCTTGGCGTACGCAACATCATCGGGCCCGCTCTGGGACCGTTCCCCAGGATCAATCCCGAATACGTGGTGCGCGCCGACCCGGACCTGATCATGGTCAGCGAACGAAATGGCCAGGAACTCGGGCAACGGCCCGCCTGGGCCGGCATGCGGGCCATCCGTGAACAGCGGACATGCCTCTTCACTGCGCAAGAGGGTGTGGTCCTGATGCGTCCAGGCCCGCGCATGGCCGAGGCCGCGCGCTTGATGGCGCGCTGCATCGGGGACAAGGCCCGATGAACGCCCGGCGCCGGACCGTGCTGGTTCTGGCAGGCGGCTTGCTGCTGGCCGGCGTGGCCTTGCTTGTGGTTGGACTGGGGGTCGGCAGCACCGGCTTCGAAGGCGTGCTGCGGTTCCCGAGCGACCCGCTGGTCTGGCAGATCGTGCGCGACATCCGGCTGCCGCGCACGCTCGGCGCCTGGCTGGCCGGCGCGTTGCTGGGCCTGGCCGGCGCGGTGGCCCAGGGCTTGTTCCGCAATCCACTGGCCGACCCCTTTTTGCTGGGCAGCGCTTCGGGGGCGTCGCTCGGTGTGGCGCTGGCGCTCGCCCTCTTTGGCACCTCTGCGTTTGCAACCGGGTGGCTGGTCCGCGTCGGCTTGACCGGCGCCGCGTTTGCTGGCGCGGTCGCGGGTGTCCTGCTCACGCTGACGCTGGCCAGGGGCGTGCAGCACACGCTGCGGCTGCTGCTGGCAGGCGTGATCGTCGGCGTGGTGCTTGGCGCGGCGCAGGAACTTGTCACGCTGGCAACGCCCGACATCCTGCAGGCGATGCAGGCCTTCATGCTTGGCAGTACCGGCTTTGTGGGATGGCCCGCGTGCGCCGTCATGGCGGCCGTGCTGCTGCCCGCCATGGCGGCGGCCTGGGCACTGGCGCCAGTCCTGGACGGCCTCACGCTGGGCGAGGCCACGGCACAAAGTCTTGGCCTGCCCCTGGCGCCGATGCGCGCCGCGCTGGTGGCCGTGCTCGCACTGGCAACCGGTGCGGCAGTGGCCCAGACCGGCCTGATTGCCTTCGTCGGCCTGGCGGCTCCGCACCTGGTGCGCTCCAGCGTCAAGGCGACGCACGCGCCGCTGGTCGTTCTCAGCGGCTTGATGGGCGGCCTGCTGCTGATGGCGGCCGACCTGCTCGCGCGCTGGGTTGTCGCGCCGCAGGAACTGCCGGTTGGCGTGCTGACGGCGCTGTTGGGCGGCAGCTACCTGTTGTGGCTGATGCACAGGCGCGGCATGCGCGGGAGTGCGTTCGCATGAAAGCACTCGCATGACGGCGCGGTCGGCATCCGGGGGCGGGTCCGTCGCGTTGAAGGCCATCGGCGTGCGGGCCCGGCTCGGAACGACGCAGGTGCTGCACGGCATCGACCTCGACCTGCGCGCCGGTTGCTGGACCAGCGTGGTCGGCCCCAACGGTGCGGGCAAGTCCACGCTGCTCAAGGTGCTGGCCGGCCTGCTGTCGCATGCGGGCGAGGTCACCTTGTTGGGCCAGCCGATGGCGCGTCTGTCCGCACGCAGTCGCGCGCGGCAGTTGTCGTGGCTTGGACAGAACGAGACCGGCACCGACGACCTGGCCGTCTATGACGTTGCGATGCTGGGGCGGCTGCCGCACCAGCCCTGGCTCGCTTCGCCGTCGACCGCCGACCGGGCCGCAGTGGAGCAGGCATTGCGCGCATGCCAGGCCTGGGACTGGCACGAGCGGCCGCTGGGGCAGCTCTCGGGCGGCGAGCGCCAGCGTGTGTTGCTGGCACGGGCGCTGGCGGTTCAGGCGCAGGTTCTGTTGATGGACGAGCCGCTCGCCAACCTCGACCCACCGCACCAGTCCGACTGGCTGGCACTGGTCCGTGGACTGGTGGCCGCCGGGCGCACGGTGGTCAGCGTGCTGCATGAAATCTCGATGGCTCTGCACGCCGATGACATGGTGGTCATGCGACAGGGCCGCATCAGCCACCATGGAGGCTGTGCGCAAGCCGCCACCCACCGCGCGGTGGAACAGGTGTTCGGGAATCGAATCGCGATCCGGTCCGTCGCAGGGCAATGGGTCGCCATTGACCCCGGAGCGTCCGGTCCAGGCTGAACCTCATTGACGCAGGCTTGATCCTGCGCAACTCCGATGGCGATCGGCGTGCAGAATGGCGGCACAACAGCATCCAGGAGGTGTCATGTATTACATCGTTGAATCCGGCAAGACATTCAAGCAGGCGTCGACCGATCTCGAAGCGGCGGTATTGCGGCACCAGTTCGGGGTGCTCCATGTCCATGACCTGGGCTCCACGCTGCGCAGCAAAGGCATTGCCTTCAAGGAGGAGTGCAAGGTCTTTGAAGTCTGCAATCCAGCGCAGGCTGCAAAGGTCCTGGCCACCGACATGCGGCTCAACATGGCCTTGCCGTGCCGGATTTCGGTCTACACGGAGAACGGCAAGACGCGCATCGGCCTGATCAAGCCGGTTCCCATGCTCAGCGCACTGTCCAGCGACCCGGCATTGGTTCAGGTTGCCCGGGAGGTTGAGGAAAAGACCATCCAGATGGTCGACGAGGCGAAATAACGGATTGGGCAGGTGGGCGCTTGCCCACCTGAACCGAAACTTGCGAAGCCGTGGCGGCTTGCGTTAGCCTTGCGCCATGAAACACCTTTCCGCTTCCTTCCGGTGCCTTGCAGTCGCCTGCGTCACCGCGCTGCTGCTGGCCTGCGCGGGGGCGCCGACCTCCGTTGCGGTCAAGCCCAGGCTGGTGGTCTTCCTGGTGATCGACGGCCTGCCGCAGCGCCAGATCACCGCTTACCGCGACCAGCTGGCGCCGGACGGATTCGCGCGTTTTCTCGACCGCGGAGCCTGGTTCACCGAGGCCCGCTATGCCCACGCCTTCACCGTGACGGCCGCCGGCCATGCGGCGATGCTGACCGGGGCCTATCCCGATCACACCGGCATCATCGGCAACGAATGGCGCGACCAGGCGAGCGGCGTCCCTGTCTACAACACCGGCGACACGACGGCGAAATACATCGGGCACGAGACCCGGCCGCTCGATGGCACCAGTCCGCGCAACCTCAGGATGGAAACGGTCGGCGACATGCTGCGGCGATCGGATCCGCGCTCAAAAGTCATTTCGGTGTCCGGCAAGGACCGCGGCGCCATCCTGCCGGCCGGCAAGTCGGGCATCGCCTACATGTACATGGGCGGCAGCGGCCAGTTCGCCTCCACCACCTATTACATGACGGAGCATCCCGGCTGGGTCAACGAGTTCAATTCGCGCAAGCCCGCGGACCGCTACTTCAAGACCCAATGGATGCCGCTCCTGCCAGAGGCCGCCTACGCCCGGTCGGTGCCGGACGACCAGCCGTGGTTCGGACCGCAAGGCGGCCGGTTGCCGATGGCGATGGGCGCGGCGAACGACGCGGCGCCGGGACCGGCGTTTTACAACGCATTGCTTCGCAGCCCGTTCGCCGATGCGCTGTCGCTCGAGTTCGCGCGCGCCGCTGTTGCCGGCGAGGGGTTGGGCCGCGACGAATCGACCGACATTCTGGCGGTGAGCCTGTCGGGCCACGATTATGTCAATCACGCCTACAGCGCCGAGTCGCGCCTGTCGCACGACCACTTCCTGCAACTTGACCGGCTGCTTGAAGCGTTTTTCCACGACCTCGACGCCTCGGTCGGCGCCGGCAACTACCTCGCCGTTCTCACGGCCGACCACGGCTTTATGCCGGCGCCGGAAATGGCGGCGGCGCAAGGCCAGCCGTCGGGCCGGATGAATGCGGGCGCAGTGCTGGGGCGCATCAACGCCGGCCTTGAAAAGCCCTTCGGCCCGGGCAAATGGCTGCTCGGTTACTCCGCATCGTCGCTGCTGCTGAACAAGCCGCTGATCGGCCAGAAAAATCTCGACCTCGACGCGGTTGCCGACCAGGCGCGGGCGCTGTTGCTGCAGGAGCCCGGCATCGGCAGCGCCTTCACGCGGCGTGAACTCGAATCCGGCCGGCTGTCCGCGGCGCCGTTCTTCGACGCTTCGCGCCGGTCTTGGCATCCTGATGTATCGGGCGAAGTGCAATTCACGCTCAAGCCGAACTGGATGTTCACGTCGAACTCCATCACCACCCACGGCTCGCCGCATGACTACGACACCCATGTGCCGATCCTGTTCTGGGGCCCGTCATGGGTGCGGCCCGGACGCGTCGACACCGGCGTCGAAGTGGTGGACATCGCGCCCACGCTGGCGCGCCTGCTTGGTGTCGCGGCGCCGACCGGTTCCGAGGGCAAACCCCTGCCGCTGCCAGCCCCCTGAACGGGACCTTTTGGCCTATGCTTACCCGCACCGGTCACTGCCGCCACTCCAACAGGAGCTTCCATGTACAAGCGCATCCTGCTCGCCTATGACGGTTCCGACGCCGGCCAGAAAGCCCTTCTCGACTGCCAGCACCTGGCGCAATGGAGCGGCTCGCAGCTCTCGCTGATCGCCGTGATGCCTTCGGCGATGAGCTTCGTGGGGCTCGAGGGCGGCGTGTATGACATCGAGCTCGAGGAGCGCGAAAAGAAGAAGTACCGGGCCGTCCTCGATGAAGGCCTGCGCCGGCTGTCCGAAGCCGGTTACAGCGCCAAGGGAGACCTGGTGGCCGGCGAGGCGATCGACGAGATCACCCGCTGCGCCCGCAAGATGGAAGCCGACCTGATCGTGGTCGGCCACAAACACCTGGACAGCTGGGCCGCCCGCTGGTGGCGCGGCTCGATCTCCGGCGCGCTGATCGAACACGCGCCGTGCAGCGTGCTGGTCGCAATCACACCCTGAGCGCTGGCGGCTTTGCGCCGCTACCCGCGGCCTGGACACAAATCCGATACATGGGTCAGGCACAGTCGTTCTCCGGATCCTGACCAGGGCTGGCCAGGCCCACGCAGGACTTCGGCCTACACGATCGCCATCCGCCTGCGCATGGCGCGCACGCCAAACCTGGTTAGGCTCTTCGCACTGTCGGCTTGCCTGTGCGGCGGTCGCACAATAAAAAAAGGACAGCGATGGAACCGGACAGCCCCACTTCTCCTGCCGCCACGTCTGCAGCGATGCCCAGGCGCGTCAGTCGACGCGCGACCTTGATCGGTGGCGCGATTGCGCTGCTGGTGGTCGCTGGCGTCGGCTGGCTGGCCTGGGACCTGACGCACCCGGCGCCGGATGCGGGCGCAGCGGGCGCCGGAGCTGCGGGACGGCAGGGTGGCGGCCCTGGGGGCGGCGCTGCGCGGCCAGGCGGCGGGCCCGGTGGACGGGGCGCCCCCGCAACCACAGTTGGCATCGCGACGGCTGAAAAGCTCGACATCCCGGTGGTGCTGGAGTCACTGGGCACAGTCATTCCGCAGGCCAGTGTCCGGGTGCGCCCGCAAGTGTCGGGCGTGCTGCAGCAACTGCTGTTCAAGGAAGGCCAGATCGTGAAGAAGGGCGAACTGCTCGCCACCATCGATCCGCGCCAGTTCGAGATGTCGCTGCAGCAGGCGATGGGCCAGCGGCAACGCGACGAAGCGCAGCTGGAAAACGCCAGGGT
>JANXVP010000510.1 GCA_025351615.1 Ramlibacter sp.
CCACCGCGTCGGCAGCCTTGATCAGGTGGACCAGCCAGATGTCGGGGTCGTCGTCCGCGTGCGTGGTCCGCAGCACCAGCCATTCCTGGCCGGTGGCGCCGAACAGCCGGGCTCCGGCGGCCGGAGGTGTGGAGGGAGGGCTCATGCAATCAGGCCGGCCCCGGCGCGCGCTGGTCCGGTCCGCACCGCGTTGTCACGCCATGCCGGGCGACATAGTCCCGAATCAGGCGCCGCACGACCTGCGAAGGTGTCAGGTCCTGCTCGGCGCAGACCTGCTCCAGCGCCAGTTTCTTCTCGGGATCGATCAGCACGGTCAGCCGCATTGCATGGTCATATTCAGCAAACCTCATTGTGCAACGGCAAGCAAGAAAAAGTCCACGCCAAGCAAGCGCGATTCAGGGTTCTGAACCGCAGTTTCGCGGCAGACCGGAGCCATGTGCGGTGCCGCCTTTTTTGCAGCCGCTCACCTGAATTGCGCCTGACCGCCCTCCTCGCGCGCCTCGATCCTGTCGGCGCGCCAGGCGCACCAGGTGGCCGCGACCGCAACCAGCGCTGCCAGGCCGAACATCGCGGCGAAGCCGAAGCGCGATGCGAAAGCTCCTCCTGCCAGCACGCCCACGACGCCGCCCACTCCATAACCGATGATGGTGAACAGGGCCTGCCCCCGGCCGCGCAAACGGTCCGGGAAATGGTGACTCACCATCGCAATACACGCGGTGTGGTGCGTGGCGAACGTCAGTGCATGCAGCGCCTGCGCGAAGAACAGCGCCACCAGCGAGCCACCCAGGCCGCCGGTAAGCGCCATGCGCAACACCGTCGCAGCGCCGCAGACCACGAGCCAGCGCGACATCGGCAGGCGGGAGATGAAGCGCCCCTGGCCGAAGAACCAGACAATCTCCACCGCGACCGACATGGCCCAGAGCGCGCCGATCATCGCCTTGTTGTAGCCCAGGGCGTCGAGGTAAAGCGAGAGGAACCCATAGAGGGCGAAGTGCGCCATCACGTGAAACAGCAGCGAGGCGAAGAACCAGCGCACCACCGGTTGCCGCAGCACCGGCCCGACCGGTTCCTTGACCCGGCGCGCATGCACGTCGGGCGTTTCGCGGGCATCGGGCACCCACCATGTACAAAGCAGCACCAGTCCCAGAGTGACGCCGGCCCAAGCCGGAAAACTCTTCATGCCGAAGCGCTCGAACCAGGCGCCGGCCAGGAACACCGTCAGCAGAAAACCGGCGGAACCCCAAAGCCGGATGCGGCCGTAACGGCCCCAGTCGCCGGCCACCAGGTGCGCCATCGCAGCCTCCGTCAGCGACATCATCGAGCTGGTGTGGGTGAACAGCAGCAGCAGGACCGCGGCGACCCACCAGGGGCCGCCATCGATCCATAGCCCGGCGGAGGCAAGCAGCGCGACGGCTGCTGCGACCCGCAACAGCCGCACCCGCTCCCCGGTATGGTCCGACAGAGCGCCCCATGCATAGGGCGCGAAAACACGGGTGAACGACTGCACCGAAGCCAGCAGGCTGATCACCAGGATCGGAAAACCAAGGTCCTTGAGCCAGAGCGGCAGATAGGGATTGAAGAAGCCGATGTGCGCGAAATAGCTCGCGGACAGCGCCGCGAACGGCACCAGCGGACTGCGCTCGCGCATGCGCGGACGCTAAAGAAACGAGGCCTGGATCGGCGCGAGCGGCGGATCGACGTCGGCGTTCTGGGCCCGCTGGCGCAGTGCATGGTCCATCACGACCAGCGCCAGCATCGCCTCGGCGATCGGCGTGGCCCGAATGCCGACGCAGGGATCGTGACGGCCCTTGGTGACGACCTCGGTCGCCTGCCCCTGCAGGTTGATCGTTTCGCGCGGGCTGACGATGGAGCTGGTCGGCTTGACGGCAATCGAGACGTCCAGGTCCTGGCCCGTGCTGATACCCCCGAGCACGCCCCCCGCGTTGTTGCTGCGGAAGCCCCGCGGCGTCATGGAGTCGCCATGGGTTGTTCCGCGTTGCGTCACGCTGGCGAAGCCGGCGCCGATTTCGACGCCCTTGACGGCGTTGATGCCCATCATCGCCCAGGCGATGTCGGCGTCCAGCTTGTCGAACAGGGGCTCGCCCAGGCCGGGCGGCATCCCGGACGCCGTGACACGGATGCGGGCGCCGCAGGAATCCCCTGCCTTGCGCAGGCTGTCCATATAGGCCTCGAGCGCGGACACATCCGCGACCGGCGCAAAGAACGGGTTGGCCGGCACGTGGTCCCAGCTTTCGAAAGCGATCGGCAAATCACCGATCTGCTGCATGCAGCCGCGAAACACCGTTCCGTATTTCTGGGCCAGCCACTTTTTCGCGACTGCGCCGGCGGCGACCATCGGCGCCGTCAGACGCGCCGAAGCGCGACCGCCGCCGCGCGGGTCACGCAAGCCATATTTCTGCAGATAGCTGTAGTCCGCATGGCCGGGCCGGAAGGTCTGCGCGATGTCGCCGTAGTCCTTGCTGCGGTGGTCGGTATTGCGGATCAACAGGCAGATCGGCGTGCCGGACGTCCTGCCCTCATAGACACCGGACAGGATCTCGACCTTGTCCTCTTCCTGGCGTTGTGTCACATGGCGGCTGGTGCCGGGACGGCGCCGGTCCAGGTCGGGCTGGATGTCGCCCTCGGACAGCGCCATGCCGGGCGGGCAGCCATCGATCACGCAGCCGATCGCGGGGCCATGGGATTCGCCGAAATTCGTGACCGCGAACAAGGTGCCGAAGGTGTTACCACTCATGGAGAGCGATTATCGGCCAAGGGTCAGGAGCGTGGCACTTCTTCCTCGCCGCCGGGCCAGTCCCGGATGTAAGCCTTGAGCATCCTGTTCTCGAAGTTCTGGCTGTCCACCACCGCCTTGGCGACGTCGTAGAAGCTGATCACGCCCATCAACATGCGGCGGTCCATCACCGGCAT
>JANXVP010000513.1 GCA_025351615.1 Ramlibacter sp.
CGCAAGGAGTGCCGCGGCGCCCACACCGTCAGCGAATACGAGCGGCCGGCCGACGATCCGGTGTCGCCGCTGGGCCGCGACGACGCCAACTGGTTGAAGCATTCGCTCTGTACAGCCAGGGTAGCCGGATGTCGTACAAGCCGGTCAACCTGAAACCGCTGACGGTCGAATCGGTGCCTCCCAAAGTCAGGACCTTTTAAACAACATTGCGGGCCAGACCGCCAGCTCTATCCTCAACACCATGAACAGAACTTTTCAGATCTACCGCTACGACCCGGACAAGGACGCCAAGCCCTACATGCAGACCATCGAGATCGAACTCGACGGCCATGAACGCATGCTGCTGGACGCCCTGATGAAGCTCAAGGCGCAAGACCCGACGCTGTCGTTCCGCCGCTCCTGCCGCGAAGGCGTCTGCGGCTCGGATGGCATGAACATCAACGGCAAGAACGGGTTGGCGTGCCTGACCAACATGCTGACGCTCAAGGGAACGATCGTCCTGAAGCCGCTTCCCGGCCTGCCGGTCATCCGCGACCTGATCGTCGACATGACGCAATTTTTCAAGCAGTACAACTCGATCAAGCCGTACCTGATCAACGAGACCATCCCGCCCGCGACCGAGCGACTGCAGTCGCCGGAAGAGCGCGATGAGCTCAACGGCCTATACGAATGCATCCTGTGCGCCAGCTGCTCGACAGCGTGTCCCAGCTTCTGGTGGAACCCGGACAAATTCGTCGGTCCGGCCGGTTTGCTGCAGGCCTACCGCTTCATCGCCGACAGCCGCGACGAAGGAACGGCCGAGCGGCTCGACAATCTGGAGGACCCGTACCGCCTGTTTCGATGCCATACCATCATGAATTGCGTCGATGTCTGCCCCAAGGGGCTGAACCCGGCCATGGCGATTGGCAAAATCAAGGAACTGATGGTGCGACGGGCAATCTAGTGGAAACCGACCTCGACCAGCGCATTGACGACCGGGCCCTGTCCAAGCTGAAGTGGCGCTGCCGCCGCGGGCTGCTCGAAAATGACCTGCTGATCGAGAAGTTCTTCGCCCGCTACGAAGCCGGGCTCACGGTGCGGCAGGCCGATGCGCTGAACGCGTTGATGGACCTGGCGGACAACGACCTGCTCGACCTGCTCCTTCGCCGCACGGAGCCGGCAGGCGACCTGAACCGCGGCGACGTGAGAGAAGTGCTGGAAATGCTGCAAGTCAAGTTGAATGTGCCTGGGAACAGACCTTCAGTTCCGTCCCAAACCGATTAAAGGATCGTTATGAAACTCGCCGACAACAAAGCCACCCTGTCGTTCAGCAACGGCAGTCCCAACGTCGAATTGCCGGTCTATCACGGCAGCGTCGGACCGGATGTGATCGACATCCGCAAGTTGTACGCGCAGACCGGCATGTTCACCTACGATCCCGGCTTCATGTCGACGGCAGCGTGCCAGTCCGCGATCACCTACATCGACGGCGACAAGGGCGAGCTGCTGTACCGCGGCTATCCGATCGAGCAGCTGGCGACCCAGTGCGACTTCATGGAAACCTGCCACCTGCTGCTGTATGGCGAGCTGCCAGACGCAGCGGGCAAGCAGAAGTTCACCCGTACCGTGACGATGCACACCATGGTGAACGAGCAGATGCAGTTCTTCCTGCGTGGTTTCCGCCGGGATGCGCACCCGATGGCGATCATGACGGGCCTGGTCGGCGCTCTGTCGGCCTTCTATCACGACAGCACCGACATCAACAATCCCGAACACCGTGAGATCTCGGCGATCCGCCTGATCGCCAAAATGCCGACGCTGGTTGCGATGGCCTACAAGTACAACGCGGGGCAGCCGTACATCTACCCCAAGAACGACCTCTCGTACGCGGGCAACTTCCTGCACATGATGTTCGCGACGCCTTGCGAAGAGTACGTGGTCAACCCGGTGCTGGAGCGCGCGCTGGACCGCATCTTCATCCTGCACGCCGACCACGAGCAAAACGCCTCCACTTCCACCGTACGCCTGTGCGGCAGCTCCGGAACCAATCCATTCGCCGCCATCGCAGCGGGCGTGGCCTGCCTCTGGGGTCCGGCGCATGGCGGCGCCAACGAAGCGGCCTTGAACATGCTGCACGACATCCAGCGGCAAGGCGGGGTCGACAAGATCGGCGAATTCATCAAGCAGGTGAAGGACAAGAACTCCGGCATCAAGCTGATGGGTTTCGGCCACCGGGTCTACAAGAACTACGACCCTCGCGCCAAGCTGATGCAGGAAACCTGCAAGGAGGTGCTCGCGGAACTGGGGCTGGGAAGCGATCCGCTGTTCAAGCTGGCCATGGCGCTGGAGAAGATCGCCCTGGAAGACGAATACTTCGTCTCGCGCAAGCTCTATCCGAACGTGGACTTCTACTCCGGCATCGTGCAACGCGCCATCGGCATCCCGGTCGGCCTGTTCACGGCGGTCTTCGCAGCGGCGCGCACCGTTGGCTGGATCGCCCAGCTCAACGAAATGATCGGCGACCCCGAATACAAGATCGGCCGTCCGCGCCAGCTGTATACCGGCGCCACCCGCCGCGACGTGACGGCGCTCGCCCAGCGTTGAAAGGTTCAGTGTCCAGGCCTGCTGGTGGACCAGTTGAAAGCGCAAAGGAACAGCACCATGGCACGAACCCTCTACGACAAGATCTGGGATGAGCACGTCGTCCAATCCGAGGAGGACGGCACATCCATCCTCTACATCGACCGCCACCTGGTCCATGAAGTGACCAGCCCGCAGGCTTTCGAAGGGCTGCGCGAAAGCGGGCGCAAGGTCTGGCGAGTCAGCTCGATCGTGGCAACCGCCGACCACAACACGCCCACCACCGGCTGGGAACGTGGCTACGACGGCATCACCGACCCGATCAGCAGGGAGCAGGTCACCACGCTGGACAAGAACGTGGCGGAGTTCGGCGCCGCCGCCTACTTCCCGTTCCTGTCCAAGCGGCAGGGCATCGTCCACGTCATCGGCCCCGAGCAGGGGGCGACCCTGCCAGGCATGACCGTGGTCTGCGGCGACTCCCACACCTCGACCCACGGCGCCTTCGGAGCCTTGGCGCATGGCATCGGCACCAGCGAAGTCGAGCACGTCATGGCGACGCAGACCCTGCTGGCCAAAAAGGCGAAGAACCTCCTGATCCAGGTCGACGGCCAGGTCGCGCCGGGCGTCACGGCCAAGGACATCGTGCTCTCCATCATCGGCAAGATCGGCACCGCGGGCGGCACCGGCTCCACGATCGAGTTTGCCGGCTCCGCGATCCGCGCGTTGTCGATGGAAGGCCGGATGACCGTCTGCAACATGGCGATCGAGGCAGGCGCCCGCGCCGGGCTGGTGGCGGTCGACGAAAAAACCATTGCCTACGTCAAGGGCCGGCCGCTCGCGCCAACCGGCGTGGAATGGGACCAGGCGGTCGCTTACTGGAAGACCCTGCGGTCGGATCCGGACGCTAAATTCGATGCCGTTGTCGAGCTCGACGCCAGCCGGATCGTTCCGCAAGTCACCTGGGGCACTTCGCCCGAGATGGTGCTGGGCATCGACGCCCGCGTGCCCGACCCCGACAAGGAAAAGGACGCCAGCAAGCGCGACGCCATCGAGCGTGCGCTCAACTACATGGGCCTGAAACCGGGCAAGGCGCTGGACGATCTTTTCATCGACAAGGTGTTCATCGGCTCTTGCACCAACAGCCGGATCGAAGACATGCGGGAGGCGGCAGCCATGGTGAAAAAGCTGGGCCAGAAGGTCGCCAGGAGCGTCAAGCTTGCGATGGTGGTCCCTGGCTCCGGGCTGGTGAAGGACCAGGCCGAACGCGAGGGCCTGCACGAGATCTTCAAAGCGGCCGGTTTCGAGTGGCGAGAGCCCGGTTGCTCGATGTGCTTGGCAATGAACGCCGACCGGCTGGAACCGGGTGAGCGCTGCGCCTCGACCAGCAACCGCAACTTCGAAGGCCGGCAAGGCGCCGGCGGCCGCACCCACCTGGTGAGCCCGGCGATGGCCGCTGCGGCCGCGGTCCATGGTCACTTCGTCGACATCCGTCAATTCGCCTGAGGAGGCACTTCATGAAAACCATCGCCACTGTGCTCGCCCTGTCCTTTGCTTTCGCGCTCGCGGGATGCAACACCGTTCGCGGGGCCGGCCAGGACATCCAGAAAGCGGGCTCCGTGATTGAAGACGCAACGAAGAAAAAATAAGCGCCCCTGACCAACCGATCAAGGATTCCATGCAGAACTTCACCGTGCACAAGGGCCTGGTGGCTCCGATGGACCGGGAGAACGTCGACACCGACGCGATCATTCCCAAGCAATTTCTCAAATCGATCCGCAAGACCGGTTTCGGGCCCAACCTGTTCGACGCGTGGCGCTATCTCGATCCGGGTGAGCCCGGGCAGGACCCGGCGAGCCGCAAGCCCAATCCGGATTTCGTGCTGAACCAGTCGCGGTATCTCCCAGGTCCCTCCGGTCGTCCGGGCGCATCGATCCTGCTGGCCCGCAAGAACTTCGGCTGCGGCTCGTCGCGCGAACATGCGCCCTGGGCGCTGGACCAGTACGGGTTCCGCAGCGTCATCGCGCCGAGCTTTGCGGACATCTTCTTCAACAACTGCTTCAAGAACGGCCTGTTGCCGATCGTGCTGCCGGAAGCGAAAGTTGCCCAGCTGTTCGATGAGGTGCTTGCATTCCCCGGCTACCAGCTCACCATCGACCTGGACCGCCAGGTGATCGTCAAGGCCCAGGGTGAGGAGATTCCGTTCGAGGTGGAGCCGTTTCGCAAGTACTGCCTGCTCAATGGCTTCGACGACATCAGCCTCACCTTGCTGAAGAAAGACAAGATCAAGGCCTTCGAAGCCCAGCGTCTGGCCGAAAAGCCGTGGCTGGCCCACACGCTCGTTCGTTGAACCCTGGCGAAGAAAAAACCCCATGAAAATCGCAGTCCTGCCGGGAGACGGCATCGGAACCGAAATCGTCGCGGAAGCGGTGAAGGTCCTGGAAGTGCTGGACCTGAACTTCGAGATGGAAAGCGCGCTGGTGGGCGGCGCCGCCTATGAGGCGCACGGCCATCCCCTGCCCGATTCCACGCTCAAGCTCGCCAGGGAAGCGGACGCGATCCTGTTCGGCGCGGTCGGCGACTGGAAGTACGACAAGCTCGACCGCCCACTGCGGCCAGAACAGGCGGTGTTGGGCCTGCGCAAGGGCCTGGGCCTGTTCGCCAACTTCCGGCCCGCCATCTGTTACGACGAGCTGGTCGGCGCGTCCAGCCTGAAGCCCGAACTGATCTCGGGTCTGGACATCCTGATCATCCGCGAGCTGACCGGCGACATTTATTTCGGCCAGCCGCGTGGCCGCCGCATTTCCCCCGATGGCAACTTCCCGGGCGCCGAGGAAGCCTTCGACACGATGCGCTACTCGCGCCCGGAGATCGAGCGTATCGGCCACGTGGCATTCAAAGCGGCGCAAAAGCGCAGCAAGCGCGTCACCAGCGTCGACAAGGCCAATGTGCTGGAGACCTTCCAGTTGTGGAAGGACGTCATGACCGAGGTCGGCAAGCAGTATCCCGACGTGGCGCTCGACCACATGTACGTCGACAACGCCGCCATGCAGCTGGTCAAGGCGCCCAAGCGCTTCGACGTGCTGGTGACCGGCAACATGTTCGGCGACATCCTGTCCGACGAAGCGTCCATGCTGACCGGCTCGATCGGCATGCTGCCCTCGGCCAGCCTGAACGCGGGCAACCAGGGCCTGTACGAGCCCAGCCACGGCAGCGCACCCGACATCGCGGGCCAGGGCATTGCGAATCCGTTGGCTACAATCCTGTCAGTTGCCATGATGCTTCGCTTCTCCCTGAACCAACCCCAGGCCGCCGACCGGATCGAGTCGGCGGTGAAGGCCGTGCTGGCCGCGGGATTGCGGACGCCGGACATCTGGTCGGAAGGCACGAAGAAGGTCGGCACCCGGGAGATGGGTGAGGCAGTGGTGGCTTCCATCACGAAGAAAACCACAAAGGGCTAGTCGGCTCCGGTTCGTCGCGCGCCCGCCCCAGCCGACGGCCCGGGCGGAAAAGTCCAGCAACTTAAAAGGCGACGTGCGATGAAACTTTCCAATGGACAACAGCCGGTGGTCGCCCTGGTGGGCTGGCGCGGCATGGTCGGTTCGGTCCTGATGGACCGGATGCAGGCCGAAGGCGACTTCGGCCTGATCGAGCCGCTGTTCTTTTCCACTTCCAACGCGGGCGGCAAGGCTCCGCCCCAGGCGAAGAACGAAAGCACCTTGCGCGATGCATTCGACATCGGGCAGCTCGGCAAGTGCGACATCGTCATTACCGCCCAAGGCGGCGATTACACGTCCGAAGTCTTTCCGAAGTTGCGTGCCGCCGGCTGGGGCGGCCACTGGATCGATGCCGCATCCACGCTTCGCATGCAGGACGACGCGGTGATCGTCCTGGACCCGGTCAATCTGTCCGTCATCCGCAAAGCACTGGCCAGGGGCGGGAAGAACTGGATCGGCGGCAACTGCACCGTCAGCTGCATGCTGATGGGCGTGGGCGCTCTTTACAAGGCAGGCCTCGTCGAGTGGATGACCAGCATGACCTACCAGGCTGCCTCGGGTGGTGGCGCCCAGCACATGCGGGAGCTGCTGATGCAGTTCGGCACGCTGCACAGCGAGGTCAAGGCACTGCTGGAGGACCCGAAGTCTGCGATCCTCGAGATTGACAGCAGGCTGCTAGCGCGGCAGCAAGCGCTGGCCGGCGATGACGTCGCGAACTTCGGCGTTCCCCTTGCCGGATCCTTGATCCCGTGGATCGACAAGGACCTGGGCGAAGGAAAGCAGTCGGGCGATCCCGGCTGGGGCGTCTCCAGGGAAGAATGGAAGGCCGGCGCCGAGACCAACAAGATCCTGGGACAGGGCGAGGGATTCGGCACGCCCGCAACACCGGTCGACGGCTTCTGCGTTCGCGTCGGCGCCATGCGGTGCCACAGCCAGGCGCTGACATTCAAGCTGAGGAAAAATGTCCCGCTGGCCGAGATCGAACAGCTCATCGCCAACGACAACGAGTGGGTCAGGGTCGTGCCGAACACCAGGGAAGCGACCCTCCGGGACCTGACGCCTGTCGCGGTGACTGGCAAGCTCACCATCCCGGTCGGCCGGATCCGCAAGCTGGCGATGGGTCCGGAGTATCTCGGCGCATTCACCATCGGCGACCAGCTGCTGTGGGGCGCGGCGGAGCCCTTGCGCCGGATGCTGCGAATCCTGCTGGAGCAGTGAAATGCAGATCTCCCTGTAGCGTCGTGTTACAGCCCGTTGTCACGTCGCCACAGCCTCTGCTTGCGTCAGGCACGCAACAGCCTCGCTCTGAAGTTAAAAGATGTCTCAGCTTGTCAGTCTAAGACATTGATGTTATGGTCCTTTTTAGCAAATTCAGCCCGAGGCGAATGTCCGCATGATGAGAAAAAAACTGCCTGCAGACCGAGCAGTGGGGACGCTAAAACCGATGAGAAAGCCGCGTTGGCAGGCAACCGCCCTAGCCATAGCGGCAACGGTCGTGCTCAGCGTTTCTGCATCGGACGCGCAAGCCCTCGCGCTGGGCCGCCTCACGGTCCAGTCCGCATTGGGCGAGCCCCTGCGGGCCGACATCGATATTCCGGACATCAACGCCGAGGAAGTCGCCAGCATGCGCGCCGCGATCGCCTCGCCGGACGCATTCCGCTCAGCCGGCCTCGAATACAGCCCGGTCATGACCAGCGTCGAGATCACGCTGCAGCGTCGTCCTGACGGCCGTTACTTTCTGCGGTTGAGCAGCGATAAATCCGTCAACGACCCGTTCGTGGACCTCATTTTGGAAGCCAGCTGGAGCTCGGGTCGCATCGTTCGCGACTACACCCTGCTGTTCGATCCGCAAAGCCTGCGGCAGAATGCTCCGCCTCCGCTGGCCGCCCAGGTTTCTCCAGTCGCTCCGCTGCCGCCTGTGTCTTCCACCCAGGTGCCGCGCCTGGGAACGCCCCCATCGGGCGCTGTCTCCCGGGTCGCGCCTGCGCCCCGTCCCGCCGCAGCACCGAAGACGCCCTCGACCCCATCCGCTGTCACGGCCAGACCGGCGCCATCCGCCAGTTCAAAGCAGGTCACCGTGCATGCCGGCGACACGGCCAGCGCGATTGCGGCAGCCAACAAGCCAACGACAGTGTCGCTGGACCAGATGCTGGTCGCGATGCTCCGCGCAAATCCTGAGGCGTTTGGCGGCGGCAACGTGAACCGGCTCAAGTCCGGCGCAGTGCTCGAGGTCCCGGGGGCGGACCAGGTCGGTGCGGTTCCGGCGGCTGAAGCCAGCCAGACCGTGCTGGCACAGAGCCGGGACTTCAATGAATTCCGGCGCAAGCTCGCAGAGGGCGTGCCGGCCAGCCGGATCGATGCCGCCCAGCGGCAGGCCAGCGGCCGGATCCGGGCTTCGGTGGAAGAGAAGAAGCCGGTCGCCGCCACGCCCGACAAGCTGACGCTATCCAAAGGCAGCGTCCAGGCCAAGGCAAATGAAGAGAAAGTCGTCCGCGACCGTGCCGCGAAGGACGCATCCACCCGAGTTGCCGAGCTCAACAAGAACATTGCGGACCTCAACAAGCTGGGGACAGCAACGGGCACCCCTGGCACCCCAAGCAGTACGGCAAGCAGCGCCCGCTCTGGTGCCGCGCTGACCGCCGGCGCCGCAGCCACTGCTGCGCGTCCAGCTCCAGCAGCAGTTGCGCCCGCTCCCGCTCCGACAGTCGCGCCTAAGCCCGCTTCGACACCCGCACCAACTCCCGCCCCGACCCCGGCCCCGACACCTGCTCCCACGCCAGCACCCACCCCTGCCCCGACCCCGGCGCCAACTCCCGCTCCTGTGTTGCCGACGGCGGTGGCTTCTGCCGCTTCTGCGCCCGCACTGGCAGCAGGAACGTCGACCTCAACCGCCTTGCCGCCCACACTGGTGGCTTCGGCGCCGACCCCCCCGACGGC
>JANXVP010000571.1 GCA_025351615.1 Ramlibacter sp.
CACTGTGGCAGCGGGCAGCGCCGTGGCCATTGGGGCCATCCTGATCCTCGTCGTTTCGGCGATTCCGCAGGCGCTGGAGTTCAAGGCCACCATCGCCTGCGTGTCGGGCGCTGCGCTTTTTGCGCTGGCAATGCGATGGGACTCGCTGGATACCCTGCGCCGGTCGCGCCGTTCGGATGTCGCATTCTGGTTGCACCTGCTCGCGGCGCCCTTGCTTGTGTATTCCGTTTTTTCCGCGATCGGGGTCTCCACCGGTGGCACGACGACGGGCCAGGCGTTGGCCGTGGTGGCGCTTTACGTCGGCATCGCCCTGGTGTCGCTCGCCATCGACCGCAGGGCATTGATGGTGTCCGCGCTGGGGTACGTGCTTTACACGTTCACCGACCTTCTCAAGCAGCATGGAATGGTGAGCCTGAGTTTCGCCGTGACGGCGCTGGCAATCGGCTCCGCGCTGTTGCTGTTGTCTGCCTTCTGGCATCCGAGCCGTGCAGTCGTGGTCCGGCGCTTGCGCCCCGGCCTGCGGGCGTGGCTGCCGGAGTTCCGCTAAGCTGGCTATGTTGATCCTGCCTGTCGTCCGGCTCGGCAACGCTGCGGATGCCGCGCCGATTGCGGAGATGTCGCGCAGCTACATCGAGCAGGGGCTGGGGTGGAGCTGGCGGGAAGCGCGTGTGCTGCATGCCGTCCGCGACCGAGCGACCAACGTCGTCGTGGCGACGGATGCCGACGACATCGTCGGCTTCGGGATCATGCAGTACCGCGACGAGACCGCCCACCTGGCGCTATTCGCGGTGCGGCCCAGCCACCGCAACCGCGGGCTCGGTAGCATGCTGGTAACGTGGCTGGAAAAACCGGCGCGCATCGCCGGCGTCGAGCGGGTGGGCGTGGAAGCACGGGCCGACAACCAGAAGGCGCCGGCTTTCTACCAGCGGCTCGGCTTTCGACCGGTGAAAACCATGCCCGGCTATTACAGCGGCCTGGTCGACGCGGTGCGACTGGAAAAGCAGCTCCGCGCGCCGCCGTGATGCGCGGGCGGCGAGCTGCTTCCCAGCTTGCGGGCCGTTTTTTTACAGATCGTCGTTGGAGACAGCCGGGTCAGTCCCGATTGATGGCGGTGCCGGTGACGGGTCCAATAGCGACTGTCATTTTCCAGGAGTGCCCATGCGCCGCCGACAACTCATCCAGCTCTCCGCCGCCACGTTGGCCGCGCCTTCCCTCAACGCCCTGGCGCAGGCCGGCGGCGATTTCCCGAGCCGGCCGATCAAGCTCCTCGTCGCGTTCCCCGCCGGGGGACCGACCGACATCACGATGCGCTCGCTGGCCGACAATGCCGGCAAGGTCCTGAAGCAACCGGTCATCGTCGAGAACAAACCGGGCGCCGGCGGCTCGCTGCCGGCGCAGCAACTGCAGACGTCGGCGGCCGACGGCTACACGCTGGCGCAGATTCCGCTCGGTGTGTTCCGCCTGCCGTACACGACCAAGATCAACTGGGATCCGGTCAAGGACATCAGCTACGTGATCAACGTGACGGGGTACGCCTTCGGCATCGTGGTGCCGATGGATTCGCCGCTCAAGAGCTGGGCCCACTTTGTCGGCTGGGCCAAGGCCAACCCGGGCCGCCTGACTTACGGCTCCACCGGCACGCTGACCAGTCCGCATCTGACCACCGAACGCATCGCGCAGGAGCTGGGCATCCAGCTGCAGCACATTCCCTACAAGGGGAGCGCGGAACTGGCGCAGGCCATCCTCGGCGGCCACATCATGGCGGCGGCCGATTCCACCGGCTTCGCGCCGCTGGTCGAATCGGGCAAGCTGCGGGTTCTCAACACCTGGGGCGAAAAGCGGCTGGCCAAATTTCCGGATGCGCCGACGCTCAAGGAGCTGGGCCTCAACAGCGTGCAGAACTCGCCGTTCGGCATCGGCGCGCCGCGCGGCACGCCACCGGCCACCGTCAAGCGCCTGCATGACGCTTTCAAGACGGCGATGGAAGATCCGAGCTACGTGCAGTCGCTGGCTCGCTACGACATGCTGCCGATGTACATGAGCTCGGCTACGTACACCAGGTTCGCGCAGGAGACTTTCACCAAGGAAAAGGCGCTGGTCGAAAAGCTGGGCCTGGCCCGGGCCAGCTGAGATCCCACGGCGCCGCCGGCTCTGCGAAGATGGCGCCATGTCCAAGCAGAATCCCCTGGTCTGGCTGCCGGCCTGCCACCGTCATCTGGATTTGTCCGATCCGGGAGGCTACACCGTTCTGGCTGACCGCTATGCCGCGGCCATCACGTCTCTCGGCTTGCAGCCGGTGCTGTTTCCGACGGCGACGGCCGCCGACGTTGCGCACCTGCTGCCACTGGTCGACGGCGTCTTGCTCACCGGCTCGCCGTCCAACGTCGAGGCCACCCGCTTTGGGGCGACCGCGCTGCCGACCGACCTGCTGGACCCGCGGCGCGATGCGCTCACGATGGCGCTGGTCCCGGCCGCGCTTGAGGCAGGGACGCCGCTGTTCGGCGTCTGCCGCGGCTTGCAGGAGATGAACGTGGCGCTCGGCGGCAGCCTGCACCAGCAGGTGCACGCGGAACCGGGCCTGATGGACCACCGCGAGCCCGATGACCAGGACCTGGCGGTGCAGTTCGCAACGCGGCACGACGTGCTGCTGACTCCCGGCAGCGCCTTCGAGCAATGGGCCGGCGGCACCACGGCCAAAGTGAATTCGCTGCACGGCCAGGGCATCAAGCGCCTGGCCCAACCCCTGGTAGCGGAAGCCTTGGCGCCGGATGGTCTGGTCGAAGGGGTCAGGGTGCAGGATGCACGGGCGTTTGCGTACGGGGTCCAGTGGCACCCGGAATGGGGGCACGAGTCCAACGTGTTCTACCAGCATTCGCTTGATGCGTTTGCTCATGCCTGCAGGGCGCATGCGTTGCGGCGGCAGGCGCTCCCCGTCCATTAACGGCTCCCGAGAATCGCCTGCGCCAGCTCCGCGAACCCCGCGCCGCGCTCGCTGGGTGTGATGTAGGCAGGCAGGCGCGAAAGCTGCGCCTCGAACCGGCGGATATTGGCCACCCCGATGCTGTGCGCAAAGTGCTCGAACATCAGCACGTCGTTGGTCGAGTCGCCGACATAAGCCCAGCGCCCGATCTCTGCGTCGAGTTCCCGCCGGAACAGTTCGCGGACAATCCAGCGCGCACCGGACAGCTTGTTGTGGTCGCCCAGCCAGCCGTTGATGTGGATCGAGCTGACGGTGGCGTTCATGCCTTCGTCCTGCATCAGCGCGACGACCTTCGCGATGCAGTCCGCGGGCAGCGTCGTGTACTCGCTGTGGTCGATCGCGATGTCGGTCTCGCGGCCAGCGCTGTCGCGCGACCGCATGGCTCCCGGAATTTCGGCAACGATTCGCCGCGCCACGCGCTGCATGCGCTCGTAGTTCATCTGCCGCACGGCCTCCCCCTGCTGGTAGATCTTGCGTAGCCCGCCGGGCCCGGTGTGGATCAGCGCCACTGCGCCGTTCTCGGCCACGATCGCATCGACCGGCCACGCGCGCGCAAACGGTTCGCTCCAGCCCATGGGCCGGCCGGTGATGGGGATCACGTGCAGGCCGGCATGGCGCAGCGCAGCGATCGCGGAGAGTGCATCGCCGGTCGCAACACCGTCGGTTGTCAGGGTGTCGTCGATGTCGGTGAAGACGCCGACCA
Source organism: Ramlibacter sp. (assembly GCA_025351615.1). Classification (GTDB taxonomy): domain Bacteria; phylum Pseudomonadota; class Gammaproteobacteria; order Burkholderiales; family Burkholderiaceae_C; genus Ramlibacter. The sequence goes on from JANXVP010000571.1 coordinate 3,684, forward strand.
ACTGCCGGCGTTCCTCGGCTGGCCAGAGGTCGAGCGGCTTCATGCGGACCGACGCATCACCGGGCGCCCTGGCGCAACAGCCGGCCGTACCATGGCTGGCGCGGCGTGAGCGGCACGTGCTCTCGTGCGCTGCCCGGTAACTGTTGCGATATCACGCTCTGCCTGGGCGGGGCGGCAGCGCAACTGCCGGTGTCGATGTGATGCAAAGCCGCTGCCAGCAGCGGCTCGTCAGTGCTGCCGAGCAGGGAATTGGTGTTATCCGCGACCGGGCAAGTGGCCCGGATACCGCCCGTGTAGTCGGCAAAGTTTTTTGCGTTATAGCCCTGAAACTCGATCGCGAAGAATGCCAGGCCGCAATTGTCCTGCCGGTGGAAACCGTAGGGCTTGCCGCAGGTCGTGCCCCCCACCAGGACCACGTCGACGTCGATCCCGCGCAAGCTGTTGATCACCGATTCGCTGGCCGAGCACGTCTGGCTGGACGTGAGCACATACAGGCGTGGCAGGCTCAGTTGCGGCAGTGGATAGCCGCGGGCGTACACCGTTTCGGGCGTCTGCACCTTGCTGGAAAAAACCAAGGTGCTGGCCGCGGTATCGGCCTGGCGTTTCGCGCTGTAATGCAGCTGCTCGAACACCTTGCCTTCGCTCTGGGGGCCCGTGACCATCGACGCGGCAGCCTGCGCAACGTACAGGAAACCGCCGGAGTTGTAGCGCATGTCCAGGACCAGGTCGTTGACCGCGCCGGCGCGCAGGCTTTCGAAGGCGCCGATCAGGGCGTCCTGGGCACCCTCGTTGTGGTCGTTGAAGAGGATGTAGCCGACCTTGCGGCCGGCAGGGCTGCTCACCACTTTTGCGACCGGCACCGATTTGCCCGTCACGGCCAGCACGCGTCCGGGCACGCCGACGCCGAGCGCCGCATCACCCACCACCGACTGCTGCGCATCGGCGCTTTCGGAGGTCAGCACGGCGCTGAAGCGGTCTTTGGGCTGGCCGGTGGCGTCGGGGGTTCGCACCAGCAGCGCCCGGAAATAAGCGGGGACCGTGGTGTAGTCGGTGCCGTTCACGGGAACGATCTCGTCATACCAGAGGTAGGTTTCGTCGAGCAGGCTGCGCACGAATTGCTGCTGGCCATCCAGCGTGCACACGTTGGCGAGCGATGACGAGGCAAGGAACGCGGGAGCGCCCGGGCTGCCCTCGCCGCCACCCCCACAGGACGACACCAGCAGCGCCGCGGCGAGAGTGGCGGCGGTGGCCAGGGGACGCAACAGCTTGCGATTCCGGCGCGGCATCAGTGAAATGTCCAGGATCGGCATCGGCATGGATGGTGCCGGCAAACCGGGGCAGCTGCCCGGATCAAGCTTGTAGCGCCAGGCCCGCATGCTCGCGCAAGAGGTGGAAGTGGATCTTCGGAAAGCGTTCCTGCGCCAGCCGCACGTCGTAGGGCGAGGTGCAAAGAAAGGCCAGTGCGTTCGCCGCGTCGCGCGCCATGCGCGCGGGATATGCGTCGGTGAACGCGCGCAGTTCGGCAGGCGTGTCGGCGGTGATCCAGCGGGCGCCGGTGTACTGGCAGCCCTCCAGCCGGATGTCGGCGTCGTACTCGGACTTGAGCCGGTGCTGCACCACCTCGAACTGCAGCTGGCCGACGGCGCCCAGCAGCATCGCGCTGCCGATCTCGGGCCGGAACACCTGGATCGCACCCTCTTCGCCGAGCTGGGCGAGTCCCTGCTGCAGTTGCTTGGTGCGCAGCGGATTCCTGAGCAGGACCGTCATGAACAGTTCCGGCGCGAAGAAGGGCAGGCCGGTGAATTGCAGGTTGGCGCCGTCGGTGATCGTGTCGCCCAGCTGCACACCGCCGTGGGTCGTGAAGCCGATGATGTCGCCGGCGTAGGCCTCCTCCACCGCTTCGCGCCGTTGCGACAGGAAGGTAACCACCGACGTGGGACGCAACTCCTTGCTGGTGCGCTGCACCTTTAGTTTCATGCCCGGCGTGTATTTGCCCGACGCCATCCGCACGAAAGCAATGCGATCGCGGTGG
>JANXVP010000575.1 GCA_025351615.1 Ramlibacter sp.
GGCCAGGCTGCCAAAGTAAATCCTTGGAAAGACGCGATTGAGAACGGTGCTCTTGAAATTGTCCATGAGCTCCGCGTTCTGAATAGTGACTTGCGTCCCGACTGCCAGCTTGGCCGTCGAGACCGCGGCCCAATTTTCGCCGTCTGCCGTTTTGAGCCGCAGGTACGTGTAGTTGGGCACCTGCTTGACTTCCAGGACTTCGCCTTTGAGTGTGGGGCTCGACGGTTGGACGGGCAGCCCGGCGCTCCAGGCGGCACTGGTGCACAGCAGGAAGAAAGTTGCATGAAGCCATTTCATAATAATCACCTTCGAAAATAATGTACGTCTGCAGGTTGAACACAGGCGCGGGGTCAATCCGTCTGCCTTGCCATCTTCATGTAAGGGTCGAAATTTGCGATGTATTCGTCCATGTGTTCGGCCAGCATGAGGCGATATTCGTCGACGAAGTACTTGATGTCCTTGCTTCGATTGGCTGCCATTTCCGCGCCGGAGTCGTAGCCCCGTGCGGTCAGCGATGTATTGAACCGCGCTGCGCCATACAGCATCGAAGCGCTGATTTCCCCATGCTTGCCTTGTTTGAGCTGCTCATTCGACAAGTCGATGTGCGCGTTCGCGTGCTGATAGAAGGACGCAGGCCTGATGGACGGCGTACTCGGGCCCGTGGTTGCCGCACCGACATGACCCTGCGGGGTTTTAATGTTCATGCCCGAAGTGTGTCGGCAGAAGCCGGGTGCGACTTGACCCAAGTCAACCCGGTTCGCGTCCCGGTGCCGAATCCGACAATTCCTATGCGCGTCGCCGGTGGTCGAGCCAGCTTCAAGCCACGAGATGCCGCCGGACTGCATAAATGGTGACGGATGTCACGCCGGGATGGATACCCGTTGCGCAGGCGGGCTGCTTGACAATTGTCAATCGTTGGGGCGCCGCCGAGTGGACAATCGGCCCATGCTGAGCGGTCACGATCTTTCCTGTGTACGCGGTGGACATCCCTTGTTCGCCCGGCTCGACCTGTCGGTCGAACCGGGGCACTGGCTGCATGTGCGCGGCGCAAACGGCACCGGCAAGACCAGCCTGCTGCGGCTGCTCGCGGGGCTGGCCGTTCCGGACACCGGCCAGGTCCGGTGGTGCGGACATTCCATCGGGCAGGTCGGCCCGGACTTCCGCCGCGAGCTGATCTATCTGGGCCACCGTGCAGCCGTCAAGGACGAACTCACCGCCCATGAAAATCTCGAACTTGCCGCGGCCCTCGATGGCTGCGATCTTGCGCAGCCGCAGACACTGTCGGTGTTGCGCCGTTTCGGGCTGCGGGGCCGGGAGGACCTGCCGGTGCGCTTTCTCTCGGTCGGCCAGAAACGGCGTGTCCTGCTGTCGCGCCTGGTCACCCGCAAGGCCCGGCTCTGGATCCTCGACGAGCCTTTCACCGCGCTCGACACCAACGCCGTGAACATGCTCGCCACGGTGGTGGGCGAACATCTGTCGGACGGCGGCATGGCGGTGATCACCAGCCACCAGGCGGTGCCGATCGCCGCTGGAAAGGTCGTCGATCTGTGAAAGCCCTGCTCGCCATCGTCCACCGCGACCTGTTGCTGGCGATGCGGCGCCGCACGGAAGTCCTGACGGCGCTGTTTTTCTTCGTCATCGTGACCAGCCTGTTCCCGCTGGGAATCGGGCCGGAGCTGGTGTTGCTGCGCAAGATCGCACCGGGCGTGCTATGGGTCGGCGCCCTGCTGGCGACGATGCTCGGACTGCAGCGAATGTTCGCGGCAGACCATGCCGACGGCACCCTGGAGCAGATGGTGCTGTCGCCGACGCCGCTGGTGCTGCTGGTCGCCGGCAAGAACGTGGCCCATTGGCTGGTGTCCGGGCTGCCCCTGGTGGTGCTGGCGCCGCTGCTGGGGATCCAGTTCGACCTCGATGCCGAGTCGCTCGGGATCCTGATGCTGGGCCTGCTTCTTGGCACGCCGGTGTTGTCGCTGGTCGGCTCCATCGGCGCGGCCCTGACGCTGGGCGTGCGCGGCGGTGGCGCCTTGCTCAGCCTGCTGGTGCTGCCGCTGTATATTCCCACGCTGATTTTCGGTGCCGGCGCCGTTCAGGCGCATGCCTCGGGCCAGGGCGCAACCGGCCATCTGTCATTGCTCGGGGCGCTGTTGGTGCTGGCCCTGTTTTTTGCGCCGTGGGTGACCACGGCAGCGTTAAGGATTGCACTCGAATGAGTAACCGCATCGTCAACTGGTTCCGGCTGGCCAGCCCTTACAGCTTCTATCCCGTGGCCGGAAAAATGATGCCGTGGTTCTGGCTGCTGGCCGGTTTGTTCGGTGCGGCGGGGCTGTGGATCAGCTTTTTCGTGGCGCCCACGGATGCGGTCCAGGGCGACGGCTACCGGATCATTTTCGTGCACGTGCCGGCCTCCTGGATGTCGATGTTCATTTATGTCGTGATGGCGACCTGGGCCGGGATCGGCCTGGCGCTGAACGCGCGCCTATCCGGCATGATGGCCCAGGCGCTGGCTCCGACCGGTGCGGTCATGGCCTTCCTGGCGCTGTGGACCGGCGCCTTCTGGGGCAAGCCGATGTGGGGCGCGTGGTGGGTGTGGGACGCGCGGCTGACGTCCGAACTGATCCTGTTTTTCCTGTACCTCGGCTTCATTGCGCTGCAGGCCGCGATCGACGATCCCCGCCGCGCCGACAAGGCCGGCGCGGTGCTCGCGCTGGTGGGCGTGGTGAACGTCCCGATCGTCTACTTCTCGGTGAAGTGGTGGAACACCCTGCACCAGGGGTCGTCGATCTCGATGACCAAGGCGCCTTCCATGGCGCAGACGATGTTGTGGGGCATGCTGTTGATGGCCCTGTGCTTCTGGATGTATTCCATAGCCATGACGCTCAAGCGCGTGCGCACCATCATCCTGGAGCGCGAGGGCCATACTGAATGGGTGCGGCACCTGGCGGAGGTGGCGCCATGAACTGGCACTCTCCCGCTGAATTCTTTGCCATGGGCGGTTACGCTCTGTATGTCTGGGGCAGCTTTGGCATGTGCGCCGCGGCGCTGACGATCGAGCCTTTTCTCCTGAGCCGGCGCCGGCATGCAATCCTGCGCAGCCTGCGGCGCCATGCGCAGGCGGAACGAATGGACAGGGACGGGTCATGAAAAAATGGAAAAAACGCGGAGCCATCGTCGCTGCCGGCGTGGCAGCGATCGGAATCGCCGCGGCGTTGGTGCTCAACGCGCTGAACAGCAACATCGCGTTGTATGTCACGCCCACCGACGTGGCAGCCGGCAAGGCGCCGAGCGGCCAGGCCTTCCGCATCGGCGGCATGGTCAAGGATGGTTCGCTGCGGCGAGACAACCTGACGGTGCATTTCGTCGTGACCGACATGGCCCAAGAGATCCCGGTGTCGTACACCGGCATCCTGCCGGACCTGTTCAAGGAGGGCAAGGGCGCTGTGGTGCAGGGCCGCCTTGGCACCGACGGCAACTTCACCGCGTCCGAGGTGCTGGCCAAGCACGACGAAAACTACATGCCGCCACAAGCCCAGCACGCGCTGGACGAAGCGCAGAAAACCCTGGAAGTACCCAAGCCATGATTCCCGAACTCGGGCATTTCGCCCTCATCCTCGCACTGTGCGTCGCTTTCATCCTGGGCACGCTGCCCTTGCTGGGCGCGCACCGGAAGCGGCGCGAATGGCTGGTGCTGGCGCGGCCTGCCGCCCAGGTCTTTTTTCTGCTGGTGGCAGCGTCGTTCGCGGCGCTGGCCTGGAGCTTCTATGTGAATGACTTTTCGGTCACCTATGTGGCCGAGCACTCCAATTCGCTGCTGCCGACCGTGTACCGGCTGGCCGCGGTCTGGGGCGGGCACGAAGGCTCCTTGCTGCTCTGGATGTTCATGCTGGCCGGCTGGACGTTCGCCGTGGCCCAGCTGTCGCACACGCTGGACGAAACCATGGTGGCGCGCGTACTCGGTGTGCTGGGACTGGTCGCCACCGGCTTGCTGCTGTTCATCCTGCTGACCTCCAATCCGTTCGAGCGGCTGCTGCCGGCGGCCGAGAACGGGCGCGACCTGAACCCGCTGCTACAGGATCCCGGGCTGGTCTTTCATCCGCCCATGCTGTACATGGGCTACGTCGGCTTTTCGGTCGCCTTTGCGTTTGCAATCGCTGCGCTCCTGTCGGGGCGTCTCGATGCGGCGTGGGCCCGCTGGTCGCGTCCGTGGACCTTGACCGCCTGGGTGTTCCTGACTCTGGGCATCGCGATGGGATCCTGGTGGGCCTACTACGAACTGGGTTGGGGCGGCTGGTGGTTCTGGGACCCGGTCGAGAACGCGTCCTTCATGCCGTGGCTGATCGGCACTGCCCTGCTGCATTCGCTGGCGGTGACCGAAAAGCGCGGCACCTTCAAGAGCTGGACCGTGCTGCTGGCCATCGGCGCGTTTTCGCTGTCGTTGCTGGGCACCTTCCTGGTTCGCTCGGGCGTCCTGACCTCGGTGCACGCTTTTGCCACCGACCCACGGCGCGGCGTCTTCATTCTGGTGCTGCTGGGACTGGTGGTCGGTTCGTCGCTGGCGCTGTTTGCGTGGCGCGCGCCGAAAGTCGCGCTCGGTGGTTCCTTCGCGCTGATGTCGCGCGAGACGCTGATGCTGGTGGGCAATGTGCTGCTGGTGGTCGGCGCCGGCGCTGTACTGCTGGGGACGCTGTACCCGCTCCTGATCGATGCCCTGAATCTCGGAAAGATCTCGGTCGGGCCGCCCTATTTCAATACGGTGTTCGTGCCGCTGATGGCCCCCGCGCTGTTCCTGATGGCGGCTGTTCCCCTGGCACGCTGGAAACACGCGAACGCGCGCGACATGGCGCGCCGGCTGTGGCTGGCCGGAGCACTGGCGGTCGTGGCAGCCATTGCAATTCCCTGGATGATGGGCGGCTGGACCGTCCTGACCGGCCTGGGCATTTTGCTGTCGGTGTGGATTGGTGCGTCGATGATCTTGCAGATCATCTCGCGCCTGAAAACCGGCATGCCGCCCCTGTCCTTCTGGGGCATGCAGCTGGGTCACTTCGGTGTCGCCGTGTTCGTCATGGGCGTCACGCTGGTGGGCGGTTACCAGGAAGAAAAAGACGTTCGGATGGAGCCAGGCGACACGATTGAAGTCGGCGCGCACCAGTTCAAGTTCCTTGGCGTAACGAGCGTCGCCGGCCCCAACTACAGCGCCGCCCGCGGACAATTCGAGGTCAGCAGGAACGGCAGCACCAAGACCCTGTATCCCGAAAAACGCACCTATGTGTCGTCAACGATGCCGATGACGGAGGCCGCGATCGATGCCAGCCTGACGCGCGACGTCTATGTCTCCCTGGGCGAGCCGCTCGAGGGCAAGGCATGGGCGGTGCGGGTCTATTTCAAGCCGTTCGTGGACTGGATCTGGGGCGGTTGTTTGTTGATGGCGCTCGGCGGCCTGTGCGCGGTGTCCGACCGGCGCTACCGCCTGCGGGTCAAGGCGGCAGCCGCCGCCGGCTCCGGGCTGCAGGGAGCATCCGCATGAAGGCGAAGTTCCTGGTTCCGCTGGCGCTGTTCGGCGTGCTGCTCGGCTTTCTGGCGATCGGCCTGCAGCGCGATCCACACGAAGTGCCTTCGCCACTGGTGAACAAGTCCGCGCCGGCGTTCAAGGTGTCCCAGCTGATCGCGGCCGACCAGCAGTTCTCGCCTGCCGACCTGAAGGGCAAGGTCTGGATGCTCAATGTCTGGGCCTCGTGGTGCGTGGCCTGCCGGGTGGAGCACCCGCTGCTGGTCGAGCTCAGCCAGTCCCGGGTGGTGCCCGTGATCGGACTCGATTACAAGGACAAGCGGGCCGACGCGCTGCAGTTCCTGGGCAAGAACGGCGATCCGTACAACCTTTCGGCTTTCGACAGCGATGGCCGCGTGGGCATCGACTACGGCGTCTATGGCGTTCCGGAGACGTTTGTGATCGACAAGAGTGGCGTCATCCGCCACAAGCAGATCGGGCCGATCACGCGCGAGGCGCTGCAGAACACCATCCTTCCCCTCATCAACGAGTTGAATAAATCGTGAAGTACCTTGTCGCACTGCTGCTGGCGTTCGCCGCCTGCATGCCCGCATGGGCGAAAGAGGCCACGCCACTGGCCGACGATCCCGTGCTCGAGCAACGCCTGATCGCGATCTCGGAGGAAATGCGCTGCCTGGTCTGCCAGAACGAATCGCTTGCCGGCTCCCGGGCCGATCTTGCGCAGGACCTGCGACGCGAATTGCGAACCCTGATCCGGCAGGGCCGCAGCGACGCCGAGATCAAGGAATTCATGGTCAGCCGGTATGGCGACTTCGTTCTTTACCGGCCGCCGGTCAAGCCGACAACATGGCTGCTGTGGATCGGCCCCTTCGTGCTGATGGTCGCCGGGGTGGTCGTGTTGCTGGTGTACCTGCGCCGGCGCGATCGTGCGCTTGGCGACGAGGGTTTGACCGGCGAGGAAATCAGGCGTGCCCAGGCATTGCTGAAGGAGGCTGAGGGATGACTGGATTCGTGATTGGTGCGGCGCTGGTCGTCGCCCTGGCGCTGCTGTTGCTGCTGCGCCCTTTCTTCTGGCGGACTGCGGGCGTGGGCGCGGGGGCATCGCAGCGGCAGCTCAATGCCGCCATCTGCCGTGACCAGCTGGCCAAGCTGGAGCACGACCTGGCCGATGGCAGCCTCGGGGTCGAGGATTACGAGCCTGCGCGCGCTGAACTCCAGCGCAGGATGCTGCAGGACACCGCCGAGGAGGACTCGGCGCCAACGCTGGGCGCGCCGAAGCGCACCCTTGCTGCCGTCGCCCTGGCGCTGCCGCTGGCCGCATTCGGCCTGTACTTTGTGATCGGCAACCCCAACAGCATGTCGGCAACCGCAACGACACAGGCAGGATCGCGGCAGGACATCGAGCGGATGGTCGCGAGCCTGGCGGCCAAGCTGGAAAAAGAGCCCGGCAATTTGAAGGGCTGGGCGATGCTGGCGCGCTCTTACAAGGTGATGGGGCGGCCGATCGACGCCGAATGGGCTTTTGACCGCGCCGGCGCTTCCCTGGACGACGATGCGCAACTGCTCGCGGATTATGCGGATGTTGCAGCGATGAACGCCGGCGGAAACTTCGCCGGCAAGCCGATGCGCCTGATCGACAAGGCACTCCAGGCCGAACCGGCGAACGCGATGGCATTGTGGCTGGCCGGTACAGCTGCAATGAATTCCGGCGAGTCCGACAAGGCCCTGAAAATCTGGGGAGGGCTGATGACGCAGCTGCAGCCGGGGTCGGAAGACGCACGCATGCTCCAGGGA
>JANXVP010000026.1 GCA_025351615.1 Ramlibacter sp.
CGTCCGGGGAGGGGCTCCTGTCGCGCCAGTAGTTGATGGCGGCTTCGATGTCGGCGATGTGGATTCCGGCCATGGCTGGGAAGTTGGGACGCGATGATAGCCCGCGCCACACCGACCCGGAGCCTGTGATTTAATAAAGGCCCGAAGGGGAGTAGCTCCCGCTCGTTGCGGCACATCGAAGGGCCTGGCCTGCCGGCCCTGCTGCAGCGCATATCAGCAAGTTGTCAACACGAAGTGAACACTTCCGGCTTGTTGGGCAAGGTCCACATGACGGCCATGCCGGGCAAGACCTTCGACTCGAACCCGGGACGGTTCGGTCGAAGCGCGCCCTTGTTTCATCGCAATCACGCATTCCCTCGACCGTGACTGCCCGGATTGTTGATCGATCTCCAACCCGGAGCGTCTCGTCATGGAGCTTTTATCGGCTTCCTGGTGGTCTGCCTTGCTGGCCATCATCCTCATCGACCTGGTGCTGGCGGGCGACAACGCGATCGTGATCGCACTGGCCGCGCGCAGCATGCCCGCGCATCTGCAGAAAAAAGCCATCGTGTGGGGCACGGTCGGCGCCATCCTGGTCCGTTGCGTCATGACTGTTGGCGTGGTCTGGCTGCTGCGCGTTCCCGGCCTGATGCTCGCCGGCGGACTCGGGCTCATCTGGATCGCATGCAAGCTGCTCGCCGACCAGGAGGGCGGCGAGCATTCTCGCCCCGGTGTCAACACCTTCTGGGCCGCGATGAAAACGATCGTGGTCGCCGATGCGCTGATGGGCGTCGACAACGTGCTCGGGGTCGCTGGCGCGGCCAACGGCTCGTTCGACCTGGCGATCGTCGGCTTGCTGGTGAGCGTGCCGATCGTGGTTTTCGGCAGTGCCCTGGTGCTCAAGCTGGTCCAGCGCTTCCCGGTCATCGTCCAGGCCGGCACCGTCGTGCTGGCGTTCACTGCCGCCCGGATGATCGTCAGCGAACCCCTGCTGGTTCCCGTGTTCGACCCACCGCAGGCAGTTCATGCACTCGCCCGCTACGGCACTTATGTCGCCGCCGTGACCAGCGTGCTGCTGGCCGGGTGGCGGGCTCGCCGTCGCCAACCACCAGCATCGAGCGGGCAGGCCGGCTGACGCATCGGCAAGCCTTGCTGCCGGTGCTATCCTAAAGCCATGAAGCTTCTGATCAAATGGCTGCTCAGTGCCGCGGCGTTGCTGCTGGTGGCTTACATCTACCAGGGCGTCGAAGTCAGCAGCTTCACGGCGGCACTGGTGGCGGCATTTGTGATCGGGCTGCTCAACACCTTCGTCCGGCCGGTCCTGGTGATCCTCACCTTGCCGGTGACAGTGCTGACCCTTGGGCTGTTCTTGTTCATCATCAACGCCCTGATGTTCTGGGCCGCTTCCGGCGTGCTGAGCGGCTTCCACGTCCGTGACTTCACGGCTGCCCTGATCGGATCGCTGATCTATTCGGTGATCGGCATCGTCATCGAATCAGCGCTCGAGCGCCTGTTCCCTAAGAAGTGAATCCACCTGCCGCGAACGGGTGTCGATGATGGACGCCTCGATGTGGTCGCTGCCGGCACCCCCTCTGCGGACCAGGTCCTGCGCCGCCTTGAAACGATCGACGGCCGCCGCGTAGTCGAGATGCGCCACCTGCGCCTCGGCTTCGGCGCGTATCGACGGCAGGGCCTTGCCCTGTGCCGCATAGGCACTGGCGAGCAGTTGCCACGCGCTCGCATCGCGCGGATGCACCGTCACCCAAGTTTGCAGCCGCTGCGACGCTTGCGCGGAGCGTCCTGCCCGTAACCGCGCCTGGGCACCCAGCATCAACTCGGGACGGCCGTCACCGGAAATGTCCACCAGCTCCGCAGCCCGCGCCGGATTGCCGCCGTCCAGCGCGATCTCAGCTGTTAATAGCCGGGCCAGGCGCGCGGCTTTCGCATCGCCGCGAGTCACCTCGGTGAGCCGCGCCAGCCAGCCCGATGCGGCCGCGGCATCCCGCAGGCGCGAGCTGGCCAGGGCAGCGCCGTAGAACACACCGGCCTGGCGCGTCATGGGCGCAGTTGCCACGTCAGCGCCCTTCGCTTCGGCGACATAGGCCCGCAACCCATCCACGCCCGGATAGGAAAATACCCGCGCTCGTGCCACCATCATCGCGTGCTCGAGTGTCGGAGTTGGCGGCGCGGCGGCACGGCCGAGCGGTTGCCGCGACTGCATTTCAGCGATCCGCTCCGTGGTCATGGGGTGGCTGCGCAAGTAGGGAAAGCTGCCGTTGTCATTGTGCCGCGAGGCCAGCTGCAGCTTCTCGAACATGGTGACAAAGCCCTGAGGCTGGAAGCCGGCCTGGCTCATGACGCCAAGGCCGACACGGTCTGCCTCGCGTTCCATGTCGCGCGAGAAATTGAGCTGGGTTTGGGCGGCGAGAGCCTGCCCACCGACGATCATGGCATTGGCCGCGTCGGGGCTTTTGCTGGCCGCCAGCGCGCCCAGGATCATGGCCCCGATCATCAGCGGCCCCTGCCGGTTCTGCTGGGTGATGACGCGCGAAATATGGCGTTGCGTGACGTGACTGAGCTCATGGGCAAGCACCGATGCGATTTCGTCCGCACTGGTGGTCACGCTGATCAGCCCCAGGTGCAGCCCGAGCCAGCCTCCTGGCAGCGCGAATGCATTGATCGACCGATCCTTGCCAAGCAACACCTCCCAGGCGAAGCGCTCGTCGAGCTCAGGCGTCAGTTCGCCCCGTTTGCGAGCGGCGGCCAGCAAGGGTTGCCAGATGCCTTGGACGTATTCGGCGAGCAAGGGGTCATCGAGGTAATCCGGATCCCGGTACAACTCGCGCGCGATGCGCTCACCCAGCTTTCGCTCAGCACTGACGTCCATGTCCCCGGCATCGCCGAGGGTGGGCAATTGCGCCGCCGAGGGTGCGGCGGCGACGACGACCACAACCAGCGCCGCAAAAACCTTGGCGGCCAGCTCGCCCAGCCACCCAGAAACAGCGGGGTGTCGGTCAGAAATGCGGTGGATGGCAGGCATGGACGTATGATCTTCGAAGCAGATGAAGCCGGTGTAAACGATTTCCAACGCCCCTATTCCAGAGTATGGCCGCATTGACCCACTTCGATTCGCAGGGACAGGCCCACATGGTCGATGTGGGCGGCAAGCCCGGATCTCACCGCGTCGCGGTCGCGGCAGGGCGCATCGACATGCAGCCCGGGACGCTGGCCTTGATCCAGCAGGGCAATGCCAAAAAAGGTGACGTGATCGGCATTGCGCGCATCGCCGGGATCCAGGGGGCAAAGCGGACGAGCGATCTGATTCCGCTGTGCCATCCGATCGCTCTCACGCGGGTCGCGGTGGAGTTCACCATCGATGACCGGTCCTCCTGTGTCCATTGCCAGGCGACCGCGGAAACCGTGGGGCCGACCGGCGTCGAAATGGAAGCATTGACGGCCGTCCAGGTGGCGCTGCTGACCATTTACGACATGTGCAAGGCCGTTGATCGCGGCATGACCATTTCAAACGTCCGGCTGATCGAAAAGAGGGGCGGCAAGTCCGGCCATTTCGTGGCGCCGGCCGTGGTCAATTCTTGATCGCGCCCGCAGGTCGATGGCGCAGCGCACCGGCTTTTGCCCAGCTTTCGTAGTCGTCGGGGAAGGCGGCGCGGTAGCGCGCGAGCAACCAGCTTGCCTCACCGTCAAGCTGCAGCAGCATCGCGCTCTCGATTGCAACGTCGATTACGCGCGGTTCGGGAGAGTAGTGAAGCAACTCCGTTGCCAGTGAATGGATCCTGGCGGCGTTATCCCGCGTCAATGGCGTGGTCGACAGTTCGGCAAAAGCCAGCTGATCCCGGAACAACCATGAATCGCCGACCCGGGCCAGAGGCCGGCTCCGGTACCAGCCGCTTCGTTCGTCGGGCGGCGTATAGAGTTGGCTGACGCGGTGATAGTCCAGGGCCGAGAACAGCAGGGCGATCGCGAGCGACATGCTGACGGTGGCCCTGCCCACCCGTCCCACGGTGGGGGTCGCAGCCGGCGATGGCCCGGTGGCGAGCAGTCCCAGGCTGAAACCGAAGGCCATCTGGAAGGGTCCGTACCAGAGCGGGTATTCGAGCAGACTGTGAAGCAGGATGACCGCGATCACCGACCACGCCATCCTGCGCGTTGGATCGGTTTCACGCCACGGCCGCTGGCGCACAACCCACACACCGAAGCCGCCGATGGCCAGCGTCGCTGCAGGAATTCCGAGCTCCACGGCCAGATGCAGGGGAAGGTTGTGGGCGTTGTCCAGGATGTCGCAGAAGCGAGCGCCCTGGTACAGGGTGGCAAAGTGTGCGTAGTCAAGCTCTCCCCAGCCCCAGCCCCACCAGGGCTTCTGCGCGATGAGATGCAGCACATTGCTCCAGAGTACGGAGCGGCTGGCGCAGCCGTCGGCGGAAACAAGCCGACCGAACGCGTTTGGCGCACTGACTCCCGATAGTTGCTGCAGCAACGGTGGCAACAAGACGGCCGCTGTGCAGTAGGCGAGTACCGCGGCGACGCACACTGCGGCGACGCGGCGGTCGAAAAGCCGAGGCCCCCAGAAGGTGAGTGCAACGACCAGGACGATCTGCAATGCGCCCGTCCGCGATGCCGAAACCGCGTTGGCCGCAGCAAGCAGCACCGCCGCGGTCAGGGCCCACGACAGCCTGATTCCATGCTGCACCTTCCACAGCAGTGCGACCAGCCCGATGGACGTCAGCGAGGCAAACTGGTTACGCTGGCGCAAGTTGGCGAACGCTTCACCCGCCTCGGTCGGGTTCACCCAGGGGGTCAGGTGCGCTGACAGACCGAAGTATTGCGCCAAGGCGAAGAGACTGCTCACGAGGGCAGCGATCAGCCACGAATCCGCGATGGCAGGTCCGACCCATCGCCTTGCATTGGAAGAGCGTGTGACGGCGGCGCTGAGGGCAATCACAACGAGGCCCCCGATTGCCAACAGCACGACCGGTGACGCACGGCCGCCCGCTGCCAACAAGACCGCGACCAGGATCCCCAGGCCAAGATGCCTGCGCGTGACTTCGGGTGCGATGACCGCCCACAACAGCAGAGTGAGTGCGGCCGCGATCAACCAGGGCTGGACGACTGCGGAGGGGCCGTCCGCGAACGGGTTGAGCCAGGGGATGGTAATCGCAAGAAAGAACAAGATGCTGGAAATCCTGCAAACTTTCTGACCATGAAGGCCAAGCCGCGCCGGGGCAACCAATAGAGGCTGAAGCATGCGGGATTCTAGACAGCCAAACCTGAAGAAAGATGCCGCCGTGGGGAACGGATCAGGGCAATTGCAAGGTCCGCAACTCCGGATATCGGTTCTGAGCGAGTTCGTTCACCTCACGTTTGATCTTTTCGTAAAGCTGCTCGCCACGCTGCCAGCGAATCACTTGAAATTGCCGGGTCGCCTCTTGCGGGTTGCCGTTCAACGCCAGGGCCAGTGCATAGCGGTATTGGGTGGCCACCCACGGATACCGTAACGCTAACTTCTTGAGCTCCTGAAGTTTTTCGGGCGCCATGTCTGGACCAAGGTCGATGCGCGAACCGGTCAACAGCGCGCTCAGCTGCGTCAGCAGAATGACGTCCGGCCGGTGGTGATCACTTGGAGTTTTGCCGATCCTGAGTTGCTCAAACCGCACGACCCGGAAATCTTCCTCGATCGCGAGATATTCGGCCACCGACCAGAGCATCGCAGTGCTTAGCAAAAACAGCGTTGCCGCCGCCACCTTGGTCCCGATTCGAAACCGGGGCTTGACTTCGAGCGATCCTTCCAGAACTCCCAGCAGATACAGCGCGGGGGCCAGAAAGTAGGCATAGGCAAACGGAAATTCGAGCATGGAATGCGTCGCCAGCGGCACCGTCACCGCGAGACAGTACCAAGGCAATAACTGGCTGGCGGCCCTTGAGCGGCGCCAGAGCCAGAGTGCTGCGCCCGACGTCAGAATCAAGGCGATTGGCAAGCCCATCCAGACTGCCCAATCGATCACCAGGTTATGGCTGTAGCTGAACGGATTGTTGACGGGGTGCGCGTGGGCCACCGAGTTATGAGCCTTGGCGACCTCCGTGATACCCCACCCCCACCAAGGACGCTGCCAGACCGCTTCCAGCAGCTGGGACCACATGGCCAATCTCAGGTCGCTATGGGTAAAGCGGTTTGCCGCTTCGACATGCGATAACTGGCTGACATTTAGCAAGTGCGGCCACGCCGAAAAAAGCGCCACAAAACCCAAGGCGACACCAGCTGCTATCCATGGTGAAACATGAGGGGCGATCGCCCGGCGCTTGAACTGCCACCAGAACAACAGCGCCATCAATTCCAGCGCCCCAGCACGGGATTCAGTCACGGCCAGTCCGGCGCACAGGACAGACACGATCAGCGTAGACGGCCAGTTGCCCAGTTTTCCTGATACGCAAAGGAACGCTGCGCTGGCAATGCCCATCACCAAAAGCGTTGCCAGCTGATTTGGCTGCCCCAGATTTCCGCCAGGCCGTCGCAGCTCAGGCATGCGGACAATCCACCCGGAATACTCCCACAAATCGAACACCTGCGCGAAGGCAACGACGACCGAGCCCAGGGAGCCAATGACAAACGCCAATGCCAGCAAAGTTGGCGGCGGCCAGCGGGTACCCTCCGTAAAATCGGTCTCCGTTACCGAGCCGACCTTCGTGTTGTACCCCAGGAGCACACACGTGATGCACATCGTCATGTAAAACCACACCACGATGGCATCGCCCCAAAAGGTCATGGTGCCTGTCAGGATCTGGCCCAGCGCCACTGCGCTGATCAGGACGAATGGGGCAACCAGGAGCGGGACCGCGATGCGGCGGCTCGACTTGCGCCGCACGTTCACGAAAATTGCCGCCCACGCTGCAAAAAATACCGCGGCAAACGACAAGGCCTCGGCATGCCAACTGACCCACGGGAGAAAGTGCTCCGTCGTCAGCCAGCTCAGGACCAGAAGCCCAGCCGCCGCAAGGCAGATCGATTGAGCAAATGAAAAACGCCCCTTTCGAGACGTTTTCAGATTTTGCAGAAAGCCAGTCGGCATCACGTGCCGCGGCAGGAACCCGGCAGGAACTTTGGAGGAACAGTAGTCACAAGAGCACTCCCACCGACAGCAGCCGTGTTGCCACAAATCCATGCAAAAAGATTCAATGGCGGGCTTGCAGCGGTGTTGATTTGTGCGTTGCCAGCGGCCACGGGAATCAAGGTGACAAACTTGTTGTCGATCAATGAGTCGCCAATTCCTTGGACTTGGACTTGCACACCACCGCGAGCATCGGTCGTAACTGCGAGGACATACTTCGACGTGGCCGTCGAGCTCTCGCAACCCCAACCGCCTCCCGCCGGCAAGCTTGCGGACGAGTTGGATTGGAAGATCTCGGTGATCGACGTGCGGCAAGCAGAGGCCGCCAGAATCACTTCAGACAGCTTCGCACGCTTGGTGTAGTCCTGGTAAGCGGGCAAGGCGACTGCGGCAAGAATACCGATGATCGCGACGACGATCATCAATTCGATCAGGGTAAAACCCTGTTGGAAAGACCGTTTCATGAGACGCTCCTCAAGATAAGTCGAGCCTTTGGAGTCAGCGGGTTCTGTGCCAGTCGATTTCCGGGGTCAACAGGCTCCAGGACGTGAAAAGTGCAGCCTGCGCGGGTCGGGGCGTTATTCTTAGCAGTTCGGCACCGGCAAAAATGTCCAGGTGGCGGATTGGACTAAAGAAAAACGCCCCTTTCGAGACGTTTTCAGATTTTGCAGGAAGCCAGTCGGCATCACGTGCCGCGGCAGGAACCCGGCAGGAACTTTGGAGGAACAGTAGTCACAAGAGCACTCCCACCGACAGCAGCCGTGTTGCCAC
>JANXVP010000071.1 GCA_025351615.1 Ramlibacter sp.
AGGCGGAACCTGCGCCCGCGCCTCCTTCCAGGAACTGGTACATCCGCACCGTCATCGTCGACCAGTGGCTGGTGTAGAGCACGATCGTCGAACTGAGCTCCGACGCGGCGGTGATCCAGACCAGGATCATGCCCCCCACCAGGCCGCTCGCCATCAGCGGCACCGTCATGGTGACGAAGGTCCGGAACGGCGAGACGCCGAGGTTGATGGAGGCTTCCTCCAGGCTGGGCTCGATCTGGTGCACGATGGCCGATGACGAGCGGATGCTGAAAGGCAGCTTGCGCACGATGTACGCGATCACCAGGATGAGCCATCCGCCGGTCAAGGTCAGGAAACCGCTGTTGAACGCGATAATCAGGCCGATCGCCAGCACGGTGCCTGAAACCGCAAACGGGATCATGCCGATGACGTCGAGCACGCTCGACAGGCCACCACGATGCCGCGTGACGATGTAGCCGATCGGCGCGCCCAGGATCGTCGCGACGACAGCCGTGACCGTGGCCAGCATCAGCGTGTTGTAAAGCGGTTGATACGAGCCGGCGAGCAGCGTCGAGTAGTTGCTCAATCCGAATTGCCAGGTGAGAACCGGTCCGCGAAACTTGAGAAAGGAAATGAACAACACGGCCAGGAAGGGGAGCAGCGACAGGACCACCACGCCCCAACTGAACCCCGTCGCGACCGCGCGCCAGCCAGGCGACAAGGGAAGCGGGGGAGCAACGCTGCGGGCGTTGGTCGAGAAGCGGCGCCGGTTCAAGTAACGGCGCTGCACCAGCAGCACGATCGCCGTGCTGGCCATCAGCAGAACGCTGAGCGCACCGGCAGCGGCCGGATTGTTGTCGGCTTCTCCGGCGAACAGCTTGAAGATGTCCACCGCGAGGAACGGACGATCCTCCGCCAGGACGACCGGAACACCGAAGTTTTCCAGGGCTTCGATGAACACCAGCAGCGCGCCGGCCAGCACCGCCGGCATGGCCACGGGCAACAGGACTGTGCGGAACGCGTGCATGCGAGATCCGCCGAGATTGCGGGCCGCTTCCTCGATCGAGATGTCGATCGCCTTGAAGCCCGCGATGGCCGGCATCAGCACATAAGGATAGAGTGTCAGCGAAAAGACGATGGTGATCCCGGTCAGGCCGTAGATGGAACCGATGGGAATGCCGATGGCGCGCAGACCCGTGGTGATGATCCCGGCATGCCCGAACAGCAGCACCAGCGCATAAGCGGCAACGAAGGATGGCAGCACCAGCGGCAATGTTGCGAGCGTCAACAGCACCGTCTTGCCGGGCATGTCGACGCGTGCCAGGCAGAATGCCAACGGCGTGCCGATCAGCGAAGCGCCCACCGTCGCGAGCGTGGCCGCGATCATGCTGTTGCCGATGCTGTTGACGTAATATTTGCTCGCGAAAATCTGCAGATAATTCGCAAGCGTCAATGCCCCGGTGCCATTGACCCTGAGGCTCGCGTTCAGCACCAGGCTGAGCGGGTACAGCAGGAACAAGGCCAGAAGGGCCAGTGCGCCGAAGGTGACGGTGTAGCGGAATCCCTTCATGGCGCGGGATAGGCGATGATCTGCGCCGGATCGTAGGTGAATGCCAGCGCAGTTCCCGCGGTGGCCCTGACCTGATGCGCACCAAGCGCCGACACGCGAATCGGCGTGCCGTCCGGCAGCGTCGCATGAAGCCGCTGGATCTGCCCCAGGAATTCACGCAGGACCAGCTTCGCCTGGAGCAACGGGCCTTCCGAACCCTGCGCCAGGCGCAGGCCTTCCGGCCGGATCGACAGCAGCAGCTTCTGGCCAGCCTCAGCCACCTTGCCTTGCACCGAGATGGTCGTGCCGCAGGCCGCGACCTCGGTTGTCTTCCCATCGAAAGCGCCCGCGATCCCCGGCAGCATGTTCGTGCCTCCCAGAAACTCGGCGACGAAGGCGGTTTGCGGCCGTTGATAGATCTCTTCCGGGGACCCGATCTGCTCGATCTTCCCGGCGCGCAAGATAGCGATGCGGTCGGAAATCGCCAGCGCCTCCTCCTGGTCATGGGTCACGTACACGGCCGTGAGGCCAAGCGATTGCTGCAACTGACGGATCTCGACGCGCATCTGCGTTCGCAGCTGCGCGTCCAGGTTGGACAAGGGCTCGTCGAAAAGCAGCACGGCCGGCTCGATGACGAGCACGCGGGCGATCGCGACGCGCTGCAATTGGCCGCCCGACAGCTGATGCGGCCAGCGTGGCCCGTAACCGCCCAGTCGCACCCGCTCGAGCGTCTTCTCAACCCGCGCCGGAACCTCGGCCGGGTTGACCTTCCGAGCGCGCAGTCCGTAGGCGACATTGCCCGCGACGGTGAGGTTGGGAAAGATCGCATAGTTCTGGAAGACCATGCCGATGTTGCGCTGATGCGCCGGCAGGCTGTCGATGCGCCGGTCTCCGAACCAGATGCTGCCGGCTTCGACATCGGCAAAGCCGGCGATCATGCGCAGCAACGTCGTCTTGCCACAGCCAGACGGTCCGAGCAAGGTGAACAGCTTCCCTTCGTCGACGGTCAGGGAGACGTTGTCGACAGCGCGGACAGCGCCAAAGGTGCGGGTAATCCCGTCGATACGAATCGTCGTCATGGCGAGCGACGCCGTTCGATGTCAGCGCGTGTCCTGAATGACCGTCTTGATCCGGCTAAGCGTCGCACTCCGCGCATCGTCCCACTTCACGTCGTTATACGGCAGGACCTTGATCCTGGAGAGGGCCGGCATGCCGCCAGGCATGGTGGACAGATCGATGTCCTGGCGGGCCGGGCGGCGGAACGTCGCCTTGAAGAGCATCTCCTGCGCCGGCCTGCTGGCGAGATAGTCAATCAATGCACGGCCGGCATCAGCTTCAGGCGCGCCCTTGAGGAGGGCTGCGCCTTCGGCGAGCGCCAGCGTGCCTTCCGTCGGATAGGTCACTTTCACGGGCGCCCCGTTATGGGCCCACAGGTAGCCGGCGTATTCGAGCGAGATGCCGAGCGGATATTCGCCGCTGCCATTGCCGTCGAAAACCAGCGTCGATCGATTGAGAATCTTGCTGTTGGCGACAAGCGACGAAAATTTGCTCCAGGCCGCACCGTTGTCGCCCCAGTACGTGAGCAGGGCCGTCGCGGCGCCATATGAAAAGCCCGAATTCACCGGGTCGGTGAAGGCGATCTTCCCCTTCCATTTTGGGTCCAGCAGGTCCTGCCAGGTCTTCGGACCGCTCGCGGGGTCGATCGCTTTCGTATTCTGGTTGATGGTGACGACCTGCAGGTTCGTGCCGATCCAGAGATTGCTCGGGTCGCGATACTCGGCTGGGACTGCTTCACTGCCTTTCACCGCGTACGGATGAAAAAATTTCACGTTTTGCTTCAGCAGGGCGGAGCTGACACCCCAAACGACATCGGCCTGCGGATTCGCCTGTTCCGAAACGATGCGGCGAAAGAGCACGCCCGATCCGGTGGAGACCACATTGACCATCATGCCGGTTTCCTTCTTGAAACCGTCGGCAACCAGCTTGTTCACCGTATCGTCATTCGCCGAATACAGCACGACATGGTCCGCCGCCGCTGCCGGTCCGCCGGCGACGGCCGCCGCCAATGCCAGCGCGCCCATACACGAAGTCATCAGTCTCATGTTTGGTCTCCTCTTCTATTTCTAGACCGCCTCGATTGTACGGCTCGCTTTCGGGGCAGTAAATGAGAGGCGGGCTACTGCAAGGGGATGCTTTTTCCTCTGATCACTTTGGCCCAGGTTTTCTGTTCCGACTGGATGAACGCGCCGAACCTTTCCGGCGAACTGACCACCAGCTCGAACCCCTGGTCGCCCAGGCGTTTGGCGATATCAGGGTTCTTCATCGCCTTGGCGATCTGCTGATTCCAGAATGCGACGATTCCAGGAGCAGTGCCCGCCGGCGCCAGAAGTCCGATCCACCCGTAGGCCTCGAAATTCGGCAGCCCTTGTTCTGCCACCGTGGGCAGCGCGGGGAATGCGGGGCTGCGCGTTGCACTCGCCTGGCCCAGTGCCTTGAGCTTTCCGGCATTGACGAGGCTTTGGGCGTACGGAGCGGTGCCCCACATGACTTGAACCTGGCCCGCCATCAAATCCGTTTGTGCGGGGGCGCCCCCTTTGTACGGCACATGCGTCATCGAAACGTTGGCAGTCATGTTGAACAGTTCGGCCGTCAAATGGCTCGCGCTACCCGCGCCGACCGAGGCAAAGTTCACCGCGTTGGGATGCTGCCTGGCGTATTTGACAAGTTCCGTCATGTTGTTGGGGGGGGAATTTTCATTGGCGACCGCCACCATCGGTGCCCGGGCAATCAAGGAAATCGGGACGAAGTCCTTGTCCGTGTCGTAGGGGAGCGTCTTGTACACCAGCGGGTTGATCGCGTGGCTGTCCAGCACGAGAAGCAGGGTGTAACCATCAGCAGGGGATTGGGCGGCGGCGGCAGCACCGATCGAACCGCTCGCGCCGCTGCGGTTGTCCACCACGATCGACTGTCCGATGGACCGGGATATTTCCGGCATCAGGATGCGCGCCATACCGTCGACCAGCCCGCCGGCAGGAAACGGGACGATGACACGGACAGTCTTGCTCGGGTAGGCCGCCGGTTGCGCGTGAGACGAGCCGGCAAAGGCAGCCACTGCAAGGAAACAAGCCGCAAGGATTGATCGGACGGCTGAACTTGATTGGATCATGGTCAATTTCCTGGGTTGGGATGATTGCGGCAGCGGGACGAGTGGCCTGCCGTTGTTAAGATAACTGGACTTCAGTCCAAGCGCAGAATTCAGTCCAAGCGCAGAATTTACAATCGCCCGCTGGAACCTGACTCCAGCCCTTCCCGGCGATTGGAGCCCCGTTTTTCCATCAAGGAGCAACCCCATGAAGACCGGGCACCGCCTGTCGTGAAAGCACTTGGCAAGACGATGGCCGAGAAGCTGCTTTCGCGTGCCGCCGGCCGTGACCTGCACGCCGGCGAAGTGGCCGTTTGCAAGGTCGATGGCGCCATGGGCACCGACGGCTCGATTCCCATGGCGTTGGATTATCTGCAGCGCATGCAGGACGATGGCCTGCTGCCCGCCCCGGCCTGCCCGGAGCATCTGGCTTTTGCCTTTGACCACTACGGGCCTTCCTCGGGTGAGCGCGCTTTGCAGCTACAAGACCGGTCACGCCTCTATGCCCAGGCCTACGGCATCCGGGTGTTCGACGTCGGAGACGGCATCGGCCACCAACGCATGATGGAATGTGGCCTGGTTCTGCCCGGCTTGCTGATTGCCGGCGCGGACTCCCACGCCGTGTCCTACGGCGCGCTGAACGCATTCGGCACCGGCATCGGCTCGTCCGATTTGGCCGGAATACTGCAATGCAATCAACTCTGGCTGAAGGTACCGGAGTCCTTGAAGATCACGCTGCTGGGCGCCCTGCGCGGCCACGCATCGGCCAAGGATGTGGCATTGACGCTTGCACGCAGGCTCGGTGCCGACGGCGCCAACTATCTGGCGCTGCAATTCGACGGTCCAGGCCTGGCTGCGCTCGACATGGACGACCGCATCGTGCTCGCCAACATGTCCGTAGAAATTGGTGCCAAAGCCGGATTGTTCCCGTTTGACGAAATTACCCGGACCTACCTCGAAGGCCGCTGCAGTCGTCCCTACGTACCGGTCGACGCTGACAGGGACGCCCGGTATGCCTCCACCTTGGTGCTCGACCTGGCCGAGGTGGTGCCTCAGGTGGCTCTGCCGCACCGGGTCGACAACGTGGTGGACCTGTCCGAAGCGCCTGCTACTGCCATCGACATGGTCTACCTGGGCACGTGTACCGGAGGCCGTACCAAAGACTTCCGCGAGGCATTGGAGGTATTGCACGAAGGTGGCGGGGTAGCGGCCGGTGTGCGTCTGATCGTGACACCGGCATCCGAAGAGGTGCGTGCCGAACTGCAGAGCAGCGGCATGTTGTCGGCGTTCGAAGCGCTGGGTGCCGAGATTCAGCCACCCGGCTGCGGCGCCTGCTGCGGAACCTGCGGGAGCATTCCGGAAGATGGCGCACGCATCGTTTCGACTGCCAACCGAAACTTCAAAGGGCGCATGGGCAACCCCGAGGCACATATCTACCTGGCGTCGCCCAAGGCCTGTGCCGCCGCCGCCGTGCGCGGTAGCTTGGGCCGGACGGTCGGATCGGCACAATGATCGATCTTGCCATCCGGGGGCGTGCCAGGGTGCTGGGCGACGACGTCAACACCGACTACATCATTTCCTCACGCCGCAAAAAGGAAAGCCTGGATCAATCCGTTCTGCGTCGATTCCTGCTGGAAGACCTGAACCCCGCGTTTGCCGCCAGCGTGTCCGAGGGCGACATCCTCGTGGCCGGCAGCAACTTTGGCTGCGGCTCGGCCATGGAGGTCGCAGTCACCGTGGTGCTTGGCGCCGGCATCCGTGCGGTCGTGGCCAAGAGCTTCTCGCGAACCTACTGGCGCAACGCGATCAACAATGGGTTGCTGCTGCTGGTGGCCGACACGAGTGGCATCGCCGAAGGCGCGCCCTTGGAACTGAGTCTGGAGGGTGCCCGACCCGAATTGAAGGTCGGGGCCGCACCTGCAAGGCGCGTCGCCTGTGAGCCCGTTCCAGACTTCATGCTGACCATGCTAGAGGCCGGGGGCCTTGTTCCCTATTTGCGCAGGCACCGCAAGCTGGCCTGAACTCTGGCCGAAAAAGACAGTTGCCTTGGGCCGTTCAATGAGCGAGTTAAGCGAAGTTTTAACCCAGGACACTAAAGAATAACGCCTTTGCTGCGCAGATAAGCGTCGATCCAGTCGCGCTTGTCCTGGCCAGAGGCGATCAAACGCTTGCGCTCGGTCTCGCGCTGCGCCTGCCGACGGGCGCCATCGAGCACGCTTTGCAGCAGGCGCTGCGGAATGGCGATCACGCCGTCTTCATCGCCCACCACCAGGTCTCCCGCATCGACCGACATGCCACCGACGCTGACAGGTACATTGATTTCACCCGGACCATCCTTGAATGGACCGCGCAACGTATTGCCGCGCGCATAGCACGGAAAATCGGCGTCGTAGAACGCCGCCACGTCGCGAATCGCACCGTCGATGACGAAGCCGGCGACGCCGCGGACCTGCGCATGCATCATCATCAGTTCACCGACCAGCGCCTGCGACACGTCGCGATTGGCATCGACCACGATGACGTCGCCGGATTCGGCCATGTCGAGCGCCTTGTGAATCATCAGGTTGTCGCCCGGCCGCGCCTTGACGGTAATCGCGCGCCCGACCAGCTTCTGTTCCCGGTGATAGCGTTGCAGGCCGACACTGCCGGTCAGGCGATTCATGCTGTCGCCGATATGCGGCGTCACCATCTCGCGGTAGGCCTCGATGAAAGCCGTGGAAATTTTTTCCGGCATCGCAAGAATGCGAAATCCTGCTTGGTCGATTGTGCTCATTGGTTGATCCCTTATATGCAAAACGCCGGTCAATAGGCGATGGTGACCAGGCGCTCTTCGGTCATTTCCCGGATCGCATAGGCAGGACCTTCCCTGCCGAAGCCGCTATCCTTGACGCCGCCGAACGGCATCACATCAACGCGGGCACTCGATGCTTCATTGATGTGAATGCCGCCGAAACGCAGTACGCGCGCCGCGGAAAAGGCGACATGCAAATTGGAGGTAAAGACGCCGACGGACAAGCCGAACGGCTGCGCATTTGCACGGGCGATCGCCTCGTCGAGCTGATCGAATTCGGAAATCGACATTACGGGCGCAAAGATTTCTTCGCAAACAACCTTCATCTTGTCCGTCACGCGATGCAAAACGGTAGGCTGCAAAAGGCTCCCCTCGCGGCGGTCGCCGGTCAGAATTTCGGCGCCACCGCTAACCGCTTCGGCAATCCAGGACGACGCACGTTGCGCATGCTGAGTGGTGATCATCGGGCCGATGACGGTCGACGGGTCGCCCGGGTCTCCGAATTTCATCGCGCGTGCGGCGGCAACAAATTTCGGAATGAATTCGCCCGCGATCTTCTGGTCGACGAACAGGCGCTGCACCGAAGTACACACCTGACCTGCCTTGCGGAATCCTGCATTGACGATTTTCGGAATCGCAAGGTCGATATTGGCGTCATGGCACACAATCGTGCTCGCGATGCTGCCAAGCTCAAGTTGGGTTCCACGCAGACCCGCGGCCCGCTGAATCTCGCGGCCGACCCGGGTGCTTCCGGTAAATGCATAGAAGGAGATACGCTGGTCAGCCAGAAGCTGCGGGCCGATGATGCCGCCGTCCCCATGAAGCAGCGACAGCAAATTGGCGGGGAGGCCGGCCTCAATCAACACCTTGCAAAGCTCGACGGCAGTCAGCGGCGTGTACTCCGAAGGCTTCAGCACTACTGAATTGCCACCTGCCAGAGCCGGGCCGACCTTGTGCGCTATCGTGTTGAGCGGTGAATTGAACGGTGTAATTGCGCAAACCACCCCGCGCGGTCCCCGAATCGTAAAACCGACCCGGTTTTTCACCCCCTGCGCGGCCTCCATCGGCACCATCTCGCCGACCAGGCGTTTTGCTTCTTCCGCCGACAGTTCCAGAGTCTGCACACACCGGCGAACCTCATTTTCGCCGTCGGCGCGTGTGAAGCCCGCTTCGGCGCGCATCAGATCAACCAGCCGGTCGATGCGGTTTTCGAGAATGCGCGCTGCGGCGCCGAGAATCTTGAACCGGTCGTACGGCGCAAGCCTGGAAGTTGCCTGTCCTGCGACTACTCCGGTTACGGAGGCCTCGACCTGCGCCGCGGAGGCTACCGCCATCTCACCGTAGACCGCACCGGTAAATTTGTCGGTCAGGGCCTGCGTCGATTCGCCATCCACCCATTTGCCGCCGATCAAAAGCTGAGACATAGGATTTATCCTTCAATATTGGCGCCGTGCGAGGCTGCTTTTGATACGGCAAGGCCTTGCATGAAGCGGCCACGGATCTTTGCCGCATCACGTTCGGTAACGCCGGCCGGCGGCTTGTCGTCAGTCCGCGCCGCGATAAACCATGGACCGTCTTGCGTCAGCACGCAGTCAATGAGTTGCTCGAAATGCGCTTCGTCGGCGGCCCAGGTGCTTTGGAAGAGGCCCGTGCCCTTGGCCACCGCCACCAGGTCCGTGCCATACGATGTGAGCGTAGGCTGCGAGCCAGTGATCTGGTAGACACCGTTGTCGAAAACGATGATTGCCAGATTTTTCTGGTTGGCGACTGCAATGGTTCCCAGTGCGCCGAGCTGCATCAGCATCGAGCCGTCGCCTTCCAACGCAAATACCCGGCGATCAGGTTGCGCCATCGCAACGCCAAACGCGATCGGTGCTGCAAGCCCCATGCTTCCGAGCATATAGAAATTCTGGGGACGCTGGCCGCTCGCCCACAGGTCAAAATGGGTATGGCCGATGCCGCCAATGACGGCCTCTGCCTTGCGAAGCTTCGCCACGAGACGGCGAGTAATATCCGAGCGGTTCATGACCTTCGCCATGTCCCGTCTGGGCGATTTCATTTCATTTGCAGACATGGCAGCTCTCACTTCTTGATGGTGTTCGTCAATAGCGGGGACAGAATGATCGCCGCGGGTGCCTGGGTTGCAAACGCCTGATTGATCATCCTGTCCACGATAAACTCGACATCCTCCGTACGCGTAATCGCATGGTGTTCAATGCCTAGCGTCTCCAGAACAGGCCGCATCATCCGGCAAACGATCGCTTGACCCAGTTGGAAGTCGCCCAACGTGCCACGTTCCGAAATCATCATCAGCAGAGGGATCTGATAGGGAACCGCGAGAGAAGCCAGGACATTCGGAATCGTCGCGAATCCGCTCGTCTGCATCAGCACGATGCCGCGCAGTCCGGCCATGTAGGCGCCGGTCACGATACCTACCGCCTCTTCTTCGCGAGCCGGGCAAATGACTGTGAAATACTCATCCGCGTGCAGCCGCTTGATCAGCGGAGCAAGGACTTTATCCGGGACATAAGTTATAAGCCGGACCTGATTTTCCTTCAAGACCCGTGCAACGATCTCATCCCAGGCTTCAGGGGGTGGACCGGCGGCATTGACAGCAGACATTTCTTCTCCTTTTTTTGTCATCGGGCATTACTGCGCCTTGGGCAGCACTTTGCATGCACCTGGCGACGCGGTGCCATCAGCACGAACACCGGAATTCTGCGCGTGTGTCATTAGTTGAGTTTGATGTTCGCCTCAGTAACTACCTGACCCCACTTTTTCGATTCCGAGCGCATCAGGTTCGACAACACCTCAGGTTTGCCACCGACAACGTCGAAGCCCATGTCGGTCAGTTTCTTGTGCATCAGCTTGTCCTGCAGCGCCCCATCGAACGCGGCGTTTAGTTTGGCGATGATCTCCCTTGGCGTATCCGAGCGCACCACAAAACCATACCAGGAGATCAGTTCGAAACCGGGCACACCGGATTCGTCGACGGTCGGCAGATTCGGAAACTGGGGCGAACGCGCGAGTGTCGTGATGGCGAGCGGACGGAGGCGGCCCGCATTCACCAGCGCCATCGATTCCGGCAAAATCGCGATCGACATCGTTGTCTCGCCACTGACCAGACCTGCCAGCGCGGGGGCGCCCCCCTTGTAGGGAATGTGGGTCATCTCGATGCCGGCCATCATCTTGTACATCTCGGTGCCGAGGTGCCCGGGTGAACCATTTCCCGCAGTTGCGTAGTTCTCCTTGCCGGGCCGGCTCTTCAGATATGCGGTCAGCTCTTGCATCGTCTTGACGGGAACTGAAGGGTGGACGAGGACCTGGCTCGCCTGTTTCGTGGCGAGAATGATCGGAGCAAGGTCTTTCTGCGGGTCGTATGGCGACGCTTCCTTGTAGAGATGCGGATTCACTGCGAGCGCCGCCGAGGTTCCCAGAAAGATGGTGTAACCATCCGCCGGCTGCTTGAGAACCTGGCTCACTGCGATGTTGCCGCTGGCGCCTGGAAGATTCTCGACGATGACCGGTTGGTTGAACCGATCGCTTAGCTCCTTCCCAAGCATGCGCGCCAGAACGTCGGTAGACCCGCCTGGCGCATAGGGCACGACAATTTTAATGATCTTGTTCGGGTAGTCCGCTGTCGCATCGGCGGCATAGGCACTGCTCCCGTGCAGCGTCGACAGGACGAGGGCCAACGTGAGCACCACGATATTTTCCATAGCGAATCTCCACTGTGCAAGGATTAAAAAATTGCAATGTAAAAAGCATCGCTGCATCGGGCTGCCTCAGTCACCGCTCTGCTCGAACTGAACAGGTATAGCCATGTAAACGGTCGTACGACTGCAAGGCGTCGTTGCGCTCGCTGGCAGGACCGTAACCACCGCCGCCGGGCGTGCGCAATATCACCTCATCGCCCGGTGCAAGAACATGTGGCCGACGACTGTCCACCGCAGCTCCGTTGATCAATACTTCGCCGCATGCCCCGGCCTCGCCTCCGGCAAGACCCGGAGCGGGCACATGAAGCCGTTCTGTCAGAAAGACAATCGACAGCGGCCCGTCATGTTGGTTGACAAAGCAGATTTCTTCCCCCAACCCGCCGCGCGAGCGTCCGGCTCCGCCCGACCCGGGCCGCAGGCGCTTGTAGCGGAAGAACAGTGGTGCATCCCTCTCCGCAATCTCCACCGGAGTCGGCGAAATATTGCTCGGCCACGACATTGCCGATGAACCATCTTTCCCGGCGGTGCCGCCCATCCCCCCGTTATAGAAGAGCACCGTGGCGAACGGCTTGCCGTCCGGCCGCATTCCGCTCATATTTGCAATCCACAGCGGCGAGCCGGCGCCGGCCATGACGCGATCCGGGAGGACTGCCTGCAGGGCGCCAAAAATCACGGTCGGTACATAGTGTCCGGTACAGGCGCGACCGCCGACGGGAGCCGGTGATTTCGGATTGACAATCGTGCCCTCGGGCGCGACTGCCCGGATCGGCCGAAACAAACCATCGTTATTCGGAAGATCCGGCAGGAGCAGGCACTTGATCGCATAGACAGTCATCGCGTAGGTATAAGCCATCACGCAATTGATCGCGCGCGGCTGCTGCGGCGAAGTTCCCTCGAAATCGCATTCGATTTCGCTTCCCTGAATTTTCACGGCGACGGCAAAGCGGAACATGTTCTCGAAGCCGTCGGTCTGCATCTCGTACGGGTACACGCCATCCGGAAGTTTCGAGATCGCCTGCCGCATCGCAGCTTCACCGCGGTCGAACAGGGCTTCAGCGAGATCGTCGATGCCGTCCAGCGCGTACTCGGTCAGCACCTCGCCAAGCCGGCCCGCAACCAGTTCCACCGCGCCAACCTGGGACCAGATGTCGCCGACGGTTTGCTCGGGCGTGCGCACGTTGGTGCGGATCAGAGAAAGCAAAGTCTCGTCGTGTTTTCCTTCGCGCAGCAAGCGCATCATCGGGATCTGGAAGCCTTCCTCGAACAGCTCGCGCGAATCGACAGAGCGGATTTTTCCGCCGATATCGGGGACGTGACCCGCAGTCGCGGCAAAACCTATCAGCTTCGCCAGATGGAAAATCGGCTTGACCAGGCAGACGTCGTTCAGATGTCCGGTTCCGATCCATGGATTGTTCGTAATATAAATGTCGCCAGGCCGCATTTCATCGGTACCGATCTGTGCCAGCGCCGCTCTTACCGTACGTGGCAAGGTGCCGATGAACGACGGAATGCTTCCGCTGTTTTCGGCAAGGGACCGCCCTGACGAATCGGTGACGACCACAGCGAAGTCATTGGCTTCCGTGGAAAGGGTGGAAAACGATGTCCGTACGATCAGCTTCGCAGCTTCATCCGCGATGGAACGCACGCGCGTCCAGAAGACCTCCAGAAAAATTGGATCGGCCGTCCGTCCCGTGGTGCGCATTTGATTTTCCATCCTCATGAATCCTGGTCCGTCATCGTAATCACCAGGTTACCGCTCGAAAGTTGTTCGACATGTCCTTTCGGACCGACCACCAGCGATGAGCTGGTGTCTTCGATCACCAGCGGTCCGGGTGCACTGAAACCTGCAGGCAGCATCGAACGCTCATAGATCGGGGTGGGGAGATATTCGCCCGCTTCCCTGAAGTACACCTCGCGAATTCCCTTTGGCGCTGGCAAGGAGCCATGGCCCAGCGCTTCGGGTGTAAATCGTTCGCGCGGCGGCGCATCGCCGGCAATGCGCAGGTTCACCAACTCCACCGGGACGTCGGGCGGTGTACGGCCAAACTTCTCCTGATAGACGGCTTCGAATGCCGCGACCAGCTTGGCACGAACTTCTTCTTCAGAGCCGGTGTGCACGCCTGTATACGGGCCCTCGGGCAGCTTGACGGAGAGGTTGAAACCCTGGCCGACGAAACGCCCGTCCGCCTGGCGCGTCAGAGTGATCGGGCCGAACGTATCCGCCAGGTGTTCGAGCGATGCGCGAGCCTGCGTTTCTAGCGCGGAAAATGCCTGTTCGATCGCCTCGAGCGAGTCCGAGGAAGGCCGAAAACTCATCGTGCGCGAGCGATCCGCCCGAGCCGATGCCACCAGCAGGCCGTATGCCGACGCCACCCCCGCTGCCGGCGGACAGATGATGGTCCGCACGCCGATTTTCCGGGCCACGTAGTAGGAGTGCAGCGGACCCCCGCCGCCGGTGCATAGCAGCACGAAGTCGCGTGGATCCCGCCCGCGTTCAGCAACGTGAACACGAGCGGCGCCCGCCATGTTCTCGGCGACGATGTCATGCATGCCCCACGCGATATCGATCACGTCCCGTCCCAGCGACGCGCCGAGTCGTCCGATGGCTGCAGCAGCTTTGGTGCGATCGATCGACAGCGAGCCGCCTGCAAAATAGTCCGGGTTCAGATAACCGAGAACCAGATTCGCGTCGGTGACCGTCGGTTCGCTGCCGCCACGGGAGTAGCATGCCGGCCCCGGTTCCGATCCTGCACTCTCCGGTCCGACCTTGCAACCCGAGTTGATCCTGGTGGGCGATACTGCCGCCGCCAGCGCCGATCTCGATCAGATCGACCGTGGTAATGCGAATCGGCAGACCGCTGCCCTCGGCAAAGCGCTTGCGCCGAGCCGCCTCGAAACCATAAGCGATGGACGGCCGGCCATGCTCGATAAGGCTGAGCTTGGCGGTGGTTCCGCCCATGTCGAACGCCAGCAGATGCGACTGGCCATCGCGCAAACCGTAATGAGCGGCAGAAATGGCGCCAGCGGCCGGGCCGGACTCAAGCAGTTCAATCGGGTTGCGCCTGGCTTCCGAGAGATGACATAAACCTCCATTCGACAGCATCATGAGCACACCGCTCATCAGCCCCAACGTGCTCAGTCGTTCCTCGAGCGCATTCAGATAGCGGTTTGCGAGCGGCTTGATATACGCGTTTGCAACCGTGGTCGAGATGCGCTCGAACTCGCGAATCACCGGCGCCACGTCCGAAGACAGCGTGATTTCCATCGCAGGAAAATCGCGCTTGATCCATTCGGCGACCATTCGCTCATGCCTTCCCGACGCATAAGAATGCAACAGACAGACGGCGATCGATTCCACTCCTGCCTTCACCAGAGTGGCTACTGCGGTATGAACGTCGCGGGAATTCAGCGGCTCCAGTTCATTGCCCTTTGCGTCGAGGCGTCCGCCAATTTCGGCGCGCTGATTGCGCGGCACCAGCGGCGGCGCGCGATCGATCGCCAAATCATAAAGATCGTATTTACGCTCATGCCCGATCTCGATCACATCCATGAACCCCTGGTTAATCAGCAACCCTGTGGAAATGCCGCGGCGCTCGATCAGGGCGTTCGCAAACAGCGTCGTCGCATGGACGACGCGCTTCACTTCGGGTGGGTTGATCCTGCATGTCCTGATTAGTTCGCTGACGCCGTCCGTCACGCCTTGCGCCGGATCGCCGTGCGTCGTCAACACCTTCAGGCTGTGAAGCTTGCCGGCTGAATAATCGAGAGCCACCACGTCGGTAAAAGTGCCGCCAATATCAATGCCTATTGCCCACTGAGTCAAAAAAATCTCCAGGCTGGTTAAATGTTCACAAGCGTTTGTTCACGCTCGCGAGTGGTGGCATCCTTCAGACCAGAACCTCGCATGCCAATCGAATCCGGCGGCATCCCTCCTGAAGTTGCGCTTCCGGAGCGGCAAATGAAATCCGGAAGAATGGCGACATGCCATATGCTTCACCCTGGATGACAGCGACGTTTTGCGATTCCAGCAGATGCATCGCGAAGTCGGAATCGTTTTCAATGGTGGTTCCACCCGGGGTCTTTTTCCCGATCGCGCCGGCGCAGGACGCAAACACATAAAACGCACCTTCCGGCTTGTGACACGTCACCCCGGGAGCTTCATTGAGCCATTTGACAACCTTGTCGCGGCGATTCTGGAACACCTCGCGGCTGGTGACGATGAAATCCTGTGGGCCCGTCAACGCCTGCACTGCGGCGGCCTGGCCGATCGCAGACGGATTGGATGTGCTTTGCGATTGCAGCTTCACCATGTTTTTGATCAGCGCCGCCGGTCCTCCTGCATAGCCGATTCGCCAGCCCGTCATCGCGTATGCTTTCGATACGCCGTTGATGGTCAGCGTGCGCTCCTTCAGCGCCGGCTCCATCTGCGCCGGGGTGGCAAATTCGTGGCCGTCGTACAGCAGATGTTCATAGATGTCGTCAGCCATCACACCTACATGCGGATGCCGCATCAGGACATCGGTGAGCGCCTTCATCTCGGCTCGCGTGTATGTCGCGCCGCTTGGATTGCTCGGTGAGTTCAGGACCAGCCAGCGCGTTCGCGGCGTCATCGCCTTTTCGAGCTGGTCGGGATGCATCTTGAAGCCGCTCTCGGGAGGGCAATGGACAAACACCGGATTGCCGCCGGCCAGTCGCACGATATCCGGATACGAGACCCAGCATGGCGCCGGCACGATGACTTCGTCACCGTGTTCGACCGTGCACATCAGTGCATTGAAAATCGCCTGCTTGGCGCCGCTGCAAGCAATGATCTCGTTCGTCTCATAGTTCAGGCCATTCTCGCGCCTGAACTTGTCCTTGATCGCCGCCTTCAGATCCGGCGTGCCGCCGACGTCGGTGTATTTGGTCTTGCCGGCCCTGATCGCGCGGATCGCTGCTTCCTTGATGTGATCCGGCGTATCGAAGTCGGGCTCTCCCGTGGTCAAGCCGATCACATCACGCCCCGCAGCACGTAATTCACGCACCCGCTGTCCTGCCATCGAACTGGGCGACGGTTTGATGCGGTTCAGCCTGCCGGAAATATGAATCATTTTTGTACCCCAGTAATTTTCGATGAAGAGGAATCACGCTCTGGCACGAGGGAGCGTTGCCAGCTGAAGATCGCGGACGCCAAGTTGCTCCATGTGCCACAGCTTTTCGAGCAGCGCACGCGCGCGATCGGTGCCGATCACCGGCGGCGCCAGTTCCATAAACTTGTCATTGAGCTCAGCATCGGTCAGAGGGGCCTCGGGGTCTCCTTTACGATATGGGGCAAACTTTTCGATCACTTCGCCACCGTTGAGCTTGACCTTGATCCGTGCGGCACGCATGCCCGGGAAATTGGCGCTGAAGTCCGGATCGTCGTTCAGCGTCATCTTTGCCATCAGCCTGCGGATTTCCCCGTCGGACAGGCGCTCCTGGCTGAACGCGTTCAGCCGGACG
>JANXVP010000109.1 GCA_025351615.1 Ramlibacter sp.
CGCAAGCGCGCGGGCCAGCGTGGCCTTCAGCGTGGCGGCGTCGTCGTCGAAATCGTTGTGGTGGGCCGAGCGTGACGCAGTCACCGAGCCTTCCGGGTTGCTGTTCGGAGAGAACACCAGATCGGCTTTGCCGCCGGTGAAGAGCAGCGACAGCTCAGGGTCCCTGGCCAGCCACTTCTCCATGCCCAGCAGCGGCGTGCCCTCGCCGAACGCGCTGTCCTCGAATGCGCGCGACACCAGGTACAGCAGGCTCTTGTTGTAGATGCGGGCGCAGTTGTCGTCCTGCTCCGCCTTGTCGCTGAGGGCAAACAGCGCGAAGCGACCGATGCTGCCGTCGTTGATCGAGGGCAGGTAGGCCTGCTTGAACAACTCGGTCGTCACGGCCGGCGCCCACAGCGTGCAGGTGTCCACCTTCATGCGGTAGCCGGTCTGTCCTTGCAGGTAGCCCGAGGCGATCTTTTTCGCCGGCGCGGCGAGCAGGCGCACCAGCGGCGCCTGGAAGATCGAGCCGGCGCTGTGACTGACGACGTGCAGCTTGAAATCGATCTGCGCGCGCAGCCGGGCCAGCAGGTCGAGCGCCATCCGTCCGCCGCCGTCGGACGTGCTGCCCGCCGCCAGCGCGTTCTGCTTCATCTGGTCCCACGACAGCTTGCCGGTGAGCGTGCGCGCCACGATTTCCAGCGTGTCGTCTAGCCGGTCCAGCAGGAAATCCTTGGCTGCGTCCAGGACGCCCTCGGGCCGGCGGCGCCGCATCGCATCCTGCAGGATGTTGGTGATGGTGGACCAGTAATCGCTGTGCCAGACGAAGCTGATCGGGTACACGTGCGCATCGAGCATCACGCTGCGGTAGTCCGCCAGCCGCTGGATCGCGCTGCGCTCGTCGACCAGCCCGCCGTGCGCGTACAGCAGCACATGCTTTTGCGGCCAGCCGGCCATGGCCCTGGGCATGTCCACCTCGAAAATCTCGCGCAACTCGTCGGCTGTGGTGCCGTAATCGCCGCCAGGGCGCAGGGCGCCGTCGTTGCCGAGGCTGACGATGTGCGGCCGCAGGTCGGCGTACGCGTACGCCGCGGAGCGGCCGGCCGCCGCCGAGTGGGCAATTGCCGCGGATTCGTTTTGCCGCAGGATCACCGGCGCGCCCAGCCGCGCCACCCAGACGTCGGTGCTGTTGGCGAGCCAGTCGTCATAGGAGATGCGGCCAAAGCCTTTGCGGCCCCACTGGGCGCCCCAGGAGTTCTGGATCCAGGAGCCCTCGTTGTCGTAAGCGACGATGGCAAAGGCATGGCCGCCCGACAGGGGTTTCGGCCAGGCGATGTTGCCGGCGACATCGACGTCGTTCCAGCCGAGGTGGACGGTGCCCGTGGCGAACAGGATGCCGACCTCGGCCAGCGCGCTTTGCATCGCCACCAGGTCCTTGTGGTTGACGCGCAGATAGGCGCCGAGCGGCCGCCGCAGCGCGTCGGACGTGCGCGCATCGGTCAGGCCGCCCGGCTTGGGCGCCTGGACCTGGAACTTCCATTCCTCGTCGCTGCAGACGCCGTGCTTCTGCCAGCCCTTCATGGGGCCGCGCGCGCTGGAGCCGCTGTAGTTTTCACCCGGCCATTCGTCGTAGCGGCGTGCCATCTCGTACAGCATCCGTGCGCTGACCGGCGCCTTGCCCGGCTCCACCTTGCGCCGCTGCAGCAGGAAATTGGCGACCGTCGCCAGGCCGAAGCCGCTGCAGGCGCCTTCTTCCCCCTGGTCGAGCACCGGAATTCGCCACGCCAGATAGTCGGCCAGCGGGATGTGGGTCGGCACCTCGACTAGCGAGGCTTCGAACATGCGGTCCCGGAAGTCGAGCGTGTCGCGGCGCGCGTTGAGCTTGCGCACCGTCTGCTTGCCGGCAGGGCCGGTGGTGGCGAGGGTGTCGGTCATGATTTTTCCTCCTTCCGGCGATGGTGGAGCGCGGCGCGCGGAAAATCAACTGCCGGATGGGGGAGGCGCTTGGCGCGGTGTCGTCCATGCCATCACCGCGGACCCGAAATCGTGATCCCGGACCCGATCCTGAATCTGCGCCTTCATGCGGGAGCGCCGTCGTGGAAATTGCATCTCACCCGGCCCCTCCTGGCGCAGCAAGAAGAAAGCCAGGCTGTCGCTATGTGCGTCTTGTCTCTCGCAGCATGAACAGATAAAGCCCTTCGACCTTCTCGCGAGCCCACGGTGTCCTGCGCAGGAACTTCAGGCTGGACCCGATGCTGGGATCGCTGTTGAAGCAGCGCACGGGGATGCGCTGGCCCAATCCTTCCCAGCCGTAATGGGCGACCAGCGCGTTGAGCATGGCCTCCAGGGTGAGGCCGTGCAGGGGGTTGCGGGGCTGGGGTGGTAAGGGTGGAGGGATTGGCGTGCTCACAGCGCTGTTGCGGGGGGCCAGGAAGGGTTTTCCTGAAGTCGTCGACCATTGTGAAGTCGGTTTGCCTAAAATCAGACTGAAGTATGTATTCACATTTCAGCCTCATCGGCGCTCCCAATTTCCGCGATCTCGGCGGCTACCGCAATGCGGACGGCGACACCGTCCGCAGGCACCACCTGTTTCGCTCGGATCACCTCGGCAACCTGGGGCCTGACGACATCCGCCTGCTGTCGGGCCGGCTGCGTGAGCCGGTGCGCGTGCTGGACTTGCGCGGCGTGGCCGAGCGCGAGACCGCGGTCTGCGTGATCGAGGGCGCCACGGTCCATTCGCTCGCCATCGAGCCGACCATCGTGCAGGTGTTGTCCGACCTGACGGATGCCGGCCACACGCTCACGCAGGCGGACGTGGTCGCCCACATGCAGGACACCTATCGCGGCTTCGTCCGGCACAACACGCATCGCTTCGCTTCATTGTTCGGGCACCTGCTGGAATCGAACGCCCCGCTGGTGTTCCATTGCACGGCGGGCAAGGACCGCACCGGGTTCGCGGCGGCGCTGGTGTTGCTGGCGCTCGGCGTCTCGCGCAAGGACGTGATGTGCGACTACCTGCTGACCAACGAGCGGCTGAAGCCGAAGACGGAGTGGCGCGGCCTGTCGCCCGAGGTGGCGGCGGTGTTGTACCGGGTGCAGCCGGAGTTCCTGGATGCGGCGTTCGAGGTGGTCGCGCGGGACTTCGGCGGTGTCAACGCGTACTTTCGCGAGGGCCTGGGCTTGGGCGACGCGGAGCGGGCGCGGCTGCGCGAGCTGTACCTGGAGCAGGGTGGCGGCGCGTGAAGTGTGGATCCCGGATCGAGTCCGGGATGACAGGACC
>JANXVP010000140.1 GCA_025351615.1 Ramlibacter sp.
GCATCACCCGTTGGCAATAAGCCAGGCCCAGGCCCGTGCCTCCAGCCTTGCCCGCCGACCGGAACGGCTCGAACATGTGCGGCAGCACCTCGGGCGGGATGCCGGGACCGTTGTCGCGCACCCGCACCTGCTGGCGCTGGATGCTGAGGGTGACCCGGCCGTCCTCGCGCAGCGGCAGGTAGTACAGCGCATTCTTTATCAGGTTGAACAGCACGAACAGGTAAGCCGTCTCGTCGCCCCGGAAGACGAAGTCCTCGCTGACCTCCACCGAGACCCGGCGCCGGTCTTCGTCGTTCGAATAGCCATATTCCTGCACCGCCTTGCGGCTGGCATCCGCCGCGGAAAGATGCGAGAAGGTCGCGGTATCGAGCGGTTTAGCGCTCACCTCGTCCAGCGTCATCGCGATGACCTGCAGCCCGCGGGCTACTGCCACCTCGCTCTCGGCGAGATGGCAATAGAGCGCGTCGACCTGCCGCACGCCCAGCGTCTGGGGCTGGGTCGTCGTGGTGGGGGGCGGCAGGGCCTCCTGCATCTGCTCGAGGTTGTGCCGGATCTGGCCGAGCGGATTGCGCATCTCGTGCGCAATCGAACCGGCCAGCGCCTGGGTCGCGATCAGCTTGCGCTCGGTGTCGATCTGTTCGGTCGAGAATTTGAACAGGTTGCCGCCGATGACGATCAGCGCATAGGCCGGCAACTGGGCCACGAGGTCCATCGGAACCTGGGGCGAGGGGCTGGTGAGGAAGTAGGCCAGGCTTGCCAGGCCGGTGCCGGCGATCAGCATCGCCAGCGTGTTGCGCCAGTCGGTCAGCAGCACCAGGAAACACAGGATGATGAAGGCGTTGGAGATCGCGGGCAGGCCGCCGCCGCGCTGCAGCGCTGTCAGGACGGTAAAGCCCGGCAGACAGTACAGCAGCACCACGTAAGAAAAGCCGATGTAGTAGGCCTTGAGCTTTTCCGGCCAGTGGTCCCTGAAGGCGAGCAGCGCGAACAGCGCGATGGCAACCAGCCGCAGGCCGAGGTCGTCATAGAGCGCCGCGTTCGGGCGTGTGAAGCGCAGCAGGTAGAAAATCCCGTACGTCAGGGCCCCGAGGTAGCCCATGTACTTCAGCCGCGGCGGACCGTAGGCGTGGTAGGACTGGTAATGCTCGTACAGCCGCAGCCAGAGCTTCATGCGCAGGCCCGTTCACGCCCGCACAGCAAGGCCAGTTCCGTCTCCGCGAGTTCGCGTTCCGCGTCGTTTCCGGCCAGTGCCCGCATCACGGTCGGGACATCGCCGTGAATCAGGGAGAAGGACTCCGCCGCCGTGTCACACGCGTTCTTGACCAGGACCGAAAACCCGCAGCGCCGGTAGAGCCGTCCAAGGACCGGGCTGCAGCTGGCGAACAGGTTCGCGATCTCGGTGTTCCGCACGAGGTACAGCAGGGCGAGAAACAGGCACCTTTTCAGCGCCTCCGGACCGCTGCGGTATTGCGGAGCGAGCACCAGCCGCCCCACTTCCCAACTGGCGTGGTAGTAGTGCGCCGGAACCAGCGATTGGCCCTGGAGCACGGTTTCGCAAGGCGCCAAGCCGCGGTCCATCGGGATGAGCCTGATGGTCCCGATGTAGGTTCCGCGACAAAGAAAGGCACCAACGACACCGTACTCGTCTCTTTTTTTTCGCGGCTGTGGAATCCGGGGTCGGCCAGGGCCGACGCAGGCAGCTGGATTTCGCCGCGAAGATGGACGATTTGCGAGATTTCGACCGGCGTGAGGCGGTGAAAGCTCAGCTCGTCGAGCGGTAGCTCGAGCCGACCGTCGACTTTGCCTGCCGGCAAATCTTCATCGAGCGGGGCCGGCGACAGGGAATGCAGCACTGGCGCGAACGCGCCGCCGCAGCCAGCCAGATAGGATGAAACAGCTTGGGCTGGTTCGGTCATAGGCAGTCCTTGCGGGCGCATGAAATACCCTCCGCGCAGGCTTTTCGTCGCTGCGGATGGCCACCCCGTCGGGGCGGCGGATTGATCGCCTGACGCCGG
>JANXVP010000183.1 GCA_025351615.1 Ramlibacter sp.
ATCTCCACGAACAGCAGCCAGTTTTCCGGCATCGTCGCCGCCATGCGTTTGAAAAATTCGCGGGTGAGGTAGGGCGCGTTGCCGTGCTCGTGGTACGTGCGCTCATAGCAGCGGTAAAAGAAATTCCAGTCCTTTTCGCTGATGTCGGCGCCGCGGCTGGCGCGGAAGGTGACACCCGCCTCGGCGACCTTGCGGCGCTCCTGGCGGATCTTCTTGCGCTTTTCCTGGGCCAGGCTGGTCAGGAAGTCATCGAAGCTTTGCCAGGGCTTCCCGTCGCGCTGCGTCCAGTGAAACTGCACCGTATGGCGCAGCATCAGGCCGGCAGCTTCGCACGCGGCGACATCGTCGGGGGCGGCAAAAAGCAGGTGGAAGGACGACTGCTTTTGCAGCTTGCACCAAGCCAGGATGGCCTTGACCAGCGCCCGCCGCGCATCGGCGCTTTGCGCCAGCAGCCTCGTTCCCGGAACCGGGGTGAAAGGCACGGCTGCAACTGCCTTGGGATAGTAGGCCAGGCCATGCTGTTCGTAGGCGTTGGCCCAGGCCCAGTCGAACACGTACTCGCCGTAGGAATGGTCCTTGAGGTACAGGGCGCAGGCCGCATGCAGTTCGTCGTCGCGCCACAGGGTGATGAAGCGCGGCGTCCAGCCGCTCGCGGGCGTGGCACTCGCGCTTAGGTCCATTGCCGCCAGGTACTCGTGGCGCATGAAGGGCGTGGGCGCCTGCTGGCTGGCGAGCAGCGCGTTCCACTGCGCCGCTGCGGCTTCCATGGGCGAGTCCAGCACCCGGGTGACATAATCGTGCGAGTCGTTTTTCACTGCTGCCATGGCCCTCAAACTCTGTATTGCCCAACTCAATTTCCTGGTCGGCGACGTGCGGGGCAATGCGCAGAAGATCATCGCCGCAGCTCGCACCGCCTATGCCCAGGGCGCGCGTCTGGTGCTCACGCCAGAACTGTCGATTTGCGGCTACGCGGCCGAAGACCTGTTCCTGCGCCCGGCCTTCATCGCGGCCTGTGATGATGCCGTGAAAACGGTGGCCCGCGAGCTCGCCGGGTTAAAGGACCTGTACGTGGTGGTGGGCCATCCCACCGGAGGCGACATTCGCAGCAGATCGGTGGCCGTGCAGCGCCGATTCAATTCGGCGAGCGTGCTCAGCAACGGCAAGGTGCTGGAAACCTATGCCAAGCGCGAGCTGCCCAATTACCAGGTGTTCGACGAGCGGCGTTACTTCATGCCGGGGCAGGGAATCTGCGTGTTCCAGGTCGAAGGCGTGAACGTCGGGCTGCTGATTTGCGAAGACGCGTGGTTCGAGGAGCCGGCGCTGCTGGCAAGGGAGGCGGGTGCGGAGCTGCTGGCGGTGATCAACGCCTCGCCGTTCCATGTCGGCAAGGGCGGCGAGCGCTTCGCGCGCATGGCTGATCGCGCGCGAGCCGTGGGACTGCCGCTGGTCTATGCGCATTTCGTTGGCGGACAGGACGAGGTCGTGTTCGATGGCGGGTCGTTTGCCGTCAATGCGGACGGCTCGCTGGCGGGCCGGGCGCCCGGCTTCCAGGAAGACCTCTTCTGCCTGCACACCGAGGGTGGAGGCGCCACTCCCCTGCGCCTGGCTGGACCGATCGTGCACGAGCGTACACCTGAGGCGGACCTGTGGGACGCGCTGGTGCTGGGCGTGCGCGACTATGTCGGCAAGAATGGATTTCCCGGGGTGCTGCTGGGTTTGTCGGGCGGCATCGACTCGGCTCTGGTGATGGCGATTGCCGTCGACGCGCTCGGACGCGACAAGGTCCGCGCCGTGATGATGCCATCGCCGTACACGGCGGACATCTCCTGGATCGATGCCCGCGACATGGCGGCGCGGCTCGGCGTGCGCTACGACGAGATTTCCATCGTCCCCGAGTTCGAGGCGTTCAAGGCGTCGCTGGCCGGCGAGTTCAGGGGACTGGCCGAGGACACGGCCGAGGAGAATATCCAGGCCCGCATTCGCGGTGTCTTCCTGATGGCCTTGTCGAACAAGTTCGGCAGCATTGTGCTGACCACGGGCAATAAAAGCGAGATGGCCACCGGCTACTGCACCTTGTACGGCGACATGGCCGGCGGCTTTGCCGTGATCAAGGACGTGCTCAAGACGCTGGTGTTCAAGCTGGCCGTGTGGCGCAACATCCACGATCCCTACGGCACCGGCATCAGCCCGATTCCCGAGCGGATCATCGCGCGGCCCCCGAGCGCCGAGCTGCGCGCCGGCCAGGTCGACCAGGACAGCCTGCCGCCTTACGAGATCCTGGATGCCATTCTGGAGCGCTACATGGAAGACGACCAGGGGGTCGAACAGATCATCGCCCAGGGGTTCGACCGCGCCGTTGTCGAACGGGTGGCACGGCTGATCCGCATCAACGAGTACAAACGCCGGCAGGCACCGGTTGGAATCCGGGTGACCCACCGAAGTTTTGGCAAGGACTGGCGTTATCCGATTACTGGTAAATTCGGTCCTGAGACCCGACAGGACACACCATGAAACAGATCACCGCCATCGTCAAACCGTTCAAGCTCGAGGAAGTGCGCGAAGCGCTCGCCGAGTGCGGTGTCACGGGACTCACGGTGACCGAGGTCAAGGGTTTCGGCCGGCAGAAGGGCCATACGGAACTCTATCGCGGCGCCGAGTATGTGGTCGACTTTCTGCCCAAGGTGAAGGTCGAGGTGGTGATCAAGGATGGCGACGTGGAGCTCTGCGTCGACGCCATCGTCAAGGCGGCCCGCACCGGCAAGATCGGCGACGGCAAAATTTTCGTCACGACCGTGGAGCGAATTGTGCGTATCCGCACGGGCGAGACCGACGAATCGGCTGTCTGACTGCAAACCGCCCAGGATGGCGGCCGCGGCTTGCGTTGATGCTCAGATGTCGGTGAGGTCGGGAGCGCCTGAGCTCGCACTGCTCTCTTTGGCGAGCTGGCTGAGCAGTGCAGCGACGTTGCTGTCCACGCGCAGCAAGCCCATTTGCCACTCGTTCATGAAACCATGTTCGACGCTCGAGCGCAGGAACGCCAGCAACGGGCCATAGTAGTCGCCGGAGTTCAGCAGCCCAAGCGGCTTGTCGTGATAACCGAGCTGGCGCCAGGTCCACACTTCGAACAGTTCCTCGAAGGTGCCGATGCCGCCAGGAAGTGCCAGGAAGGCGTCGGCCCGTTCGGCCATCATCCGCTTGCGTTCGTGCATGGTCTCGACCACGTGCAGTTCAGTGCAGTCGAGCTTGGCCCATTCGCGTTCGACCAGAGCCTTGGGAATGACGCCGATCACGCGGCCGCCACTGGCGAGCGTCGCGTCCGCCAGCACTCCCATGAGGCCATTGTTGCCGCCGCCGTACACCAGCTGGCCTGCGTTGGCGCCGATCCACTGCCCCACGCTTCGGGCAGCATCGACGAAAGCCGGCGTCGCTCCGGTGCGAGAACCGCAATAGACACAAACCGAAAACCGCGGCTTCATGAACCGAGGCGCTGCGTCAGGGCTGCCAGCCAGATGCCGCCGCACAGCAGCAAGCTGAGCAGGACGGCCGCGCTGCCGAGATCCTTGGCGCGCTTGGACAGGGCATGCCATTCCGGCCCGATCCGGTCGACCGCCGCTTCGATGCCGGTATTGAGCAGTTCCACGATCATCACGATCAGCACCGAACCGGCAAGAAGCGAAGCCTGCACCCAGTCCTGCGCCAGCCAGAAGGTCGCGGGAACCAGCACCAGAGCAGCTAGTACTTCCTGGCGAAAGGCCGGCTCGGCCCAGCCGGCGCGAAGGCCTTGCAGCGAGTGGCCGGTTGCATGCCAGACCCGGGTCAATCCGCGGCGGCGTTTGTGATTGAGAAAATCAGGTCGTGCGTCAGGGGGCTGGGGCATGACACGGATTGTCGCGCAGCGGAACTGCACGGCGCCAGTCAACGGCCCAAGGGCGGCGCAGCGACGAGTCGCGTGCCGGCGAGGACGTCGTGCCAGAACTGGCCTTGCGGATGAAAGCGGCTGAGCACAGCCCAGATTGCGACCCAGCCGAGCATGACGACTGCCACCTCGCCGCCGGAAAGCCGCACGAAGGCCAGTGCCGCAAGCGGCGGAAAGAACCAGAGCCAGCTCAAGACATACCGCAGCAACGCCCGTCGTTGGCCGATCGGCTGACCCGTCCGGTCAACCACCCGGATGTTCCAGGTCTTCATCGCCAGGGTCTGGCCTCGCGACCAGAACCAGC
>JANXVP010000221.1 GCA_025351615.1 Ramlibacter sp.
GCCGCCGATCACCCAGGCGTCGGCGCCGGCCGGGACGAACAGCAGCGCTTCATCGAGGGAAGCAGCACGCTGCGCGCCGCCGGCTTGCCATCCCGATTGGCGTGTGAGAACGATGTTCATGCGCTCCGGCAAGGGCCGAAACCGGGGTGGCAACGAGTCCCAGGTCTTGCGGCCCATGATCACCGGGTGGCCGCTGGTGACGCGTTTGAAGTGCGCCAGATCTTCCGGCAGGTGCCATGGCAGGCCACCCTCCTTGCCGATCACTCCGTTCGCGGCGCGGGCGAAGATCAGGTTCAGCCGCTTCACACCGCCACCGGCGCCTTGATGGCGCCATGGCACTGGTAATCCAGTACCTCGAAGTCCTCGTACTCGTACGCGAAAATCGACGCCGGCTTGCGCTTGATGTTCAGCACCGGATAGGGGTAGGGCGCGCGGCTCAATTGCAGTTCGACCTGCTCATGGTGGTTGCTGTAGATGTGGCAGTCGCCGCCGGTCCAGACGAAGTCGCCGACGCCGAGATCGCACTGCTGCGCGATCATATGGGTCAGCAATGCGTAGCTCGCGATGTTGAAGGGAACGCCCAGGAAAATGTCGGCGCTGCGCTGGTACAGCTGGCACGAGAGTCTGGCCGGCTCACCCGCCGCCGGGGACGGCGCCACGTAAAACTGGAAGAAAGCGTGGCAGGGCGCAAGCGCCATTTTCGGAATGTCGGCGACGTTCCAGGCGCTGACGATGATGCGGCGCGAATCGGGATTGGTTTTGATCGTCTTCACAGCTTCGGCGATCTGGTCGATCTGGCCGCCGTCGGGCGTCGGCCAGCTGCGCCACTGCACGCCGTAAACCGGACCGAGGTCGCCGTCAGGCCGGGCCCATTCGTCCCAGATGGTGACGCCGCGCTGCTTGAGCCAGTTGTTGTCGCTG
Source organism: Ramlibacter sp. (assembly GCA_025351615.1). Taxonomy (GTDB): domain Bacteria; phylum Pseudomonadota; class Gammaproteobacteria; order Burkholderiales; family Burkholderiaceae_C; genus Ramlibacter. Next base: position 922 of record JANXVP010000221.1, read on the forward strand.
GAGCCTTGCAGGAACCACAACAGCTCCTGGACGATGGACCGCAGATGCACCTTCTTGGTCGTCACCAGCGGGAAGCCTTCCGTCAGGTCGAAGCGCATCTGGTAGCCGAACACGCTGCGCGTTCCGGTGCCTGTGCGGTCGGTCTTGGGCGCGCCATGCACATAGACATGGCGCATGAAGTCCTCGTACTGCGAGCGGATCGGGCGGGGCGCGGTCATTGACTGGAATTATGCAGGCGCGCCAGCACGGTCAGGCTTTCAACACACGGCCCGGATTGAGCAGGTTTTGTGGGTCCAGGGAGTGCTTGATGGCGCGCATCAGTTTCAAGGCAACGGGCGATTTGTGCTGCTCCAGCTTGTCGCGCTTGAGGGTGCCGACGCCGTGTTCGGCGGAGATGGAACCCTCATACCGGCTGACAGCGTCATAGACAATCGCATTGACCGCCGGTTCGAAGTCGCGCAGAAAGGCCGGCATGTCCCCGCCTTCGGGCGCCTGGACGTTGTAGTGCAGGTTGCCGTCGCCGAGGTGGCCGAAGTTCACCAGCCGCACGCCGGGGATGGCCTGGCGCAACAGGGCGTCGGTCTCACGGCAGAAATCCGGGATGCGCGATACGGGAACCGAGATGTCGTGTTTGATGTTGAGGCCTTCTTCGGCCTGCGCCAGCGGAATGCTCTCGCGGATGTGCCAGAGCTGGCGTGCCTGCGCAATGTTTTCGGCGACGACCGCATCGGTGGCCCACCCTTGCGTGAGGGCGGTCTCCAGCAGGCGTTCGAACTGGCCGCGTGCATGCAGCTCCGATTCGTGGTCCGAGTTTTCCAGCAGCACACAGTACGGCGTCTCCTGGTACAGCGGAACGCGCTGCGTGGGGAAATGTTTTGCCACCAGCCCCAGTGCGAACCGGCCCATCACCTCGAAGCCTGTGAGCCCGGCGCCCAGGCCGCGGTGCGCCAGGCCGAGCAGTGACACGGCTGCGTCGAGCGAGGGCACCGCGGCCCAGGCGGTCAGCGTCGCGGCCGGCAATGGATACAGCTTCATCGTGGCGGCGGTGATGATGCCTAGCGTCCCTTCGCTGCCGATGAACAGATCGCGCAGGTCATAGCCGGTGTTGTCCTTGCGCAGCCCAGTCAGGCCTTCCCACACCTCGCCAGCAGCCGTCACGACTTCGAGGCCGAGGCACAGCTCGCGCGCGTTGCCGTAGCGGACCACCTGGGTGCCACCGGCGTTGGTCCCGAGGTTGCCCCCGATCGTGCAACTTCCTTCCGCAGCGAGGCTCAGCGGAAACAGCAAGCCCTGCTTTTCAGCGGTCTCCTGCAGCGATTGCAGGATGCATCCGGCTTCTGCCGTCATCGTCAGGTTCGCGGCGTCAAGCCCCCGCACCTGGTTCATCCTCTGCAAGCTGAGAAGCACCTGCGTGCCCGAGCCGTCCGGGGTCGAGCCGCCAACCAGCCCGGTGTTGCCACCCTGCGCAACGATGGCCGTGCCCGCCCTGGCGCAGGCCTTCACCACAGCCGCGACCTGGGCTGTGGACGCGGGCCGGACCACCGCCAGCGCCTTGCCCCGGTCGCGCTTGCGCCAGTCTTCTTCCCAGGCGCGCAGGTCGCCATCGGTCAGCACGTTGGCGTCGCCGACGATCGTCCTCAAAGTTCCGATCAGGGGACTCACGAAGCGGCCTTTCTCAAGCGCAGCCGCACATGCAGCGCGCACGCGGCGAACAGCAGCAGGCACAGCATCACCTCAATGGCCGCCAGCCAGCGGCCCGGCCCGCGGTCGCTTGACGCGCGCACCACACCTTCGATGAAATAGAGCCAGACCAGCAGGCTGACCCAGCGGTAGGTGTACATCCGGTTGCGCAGCAGCCCCGCCAGCGGAAAGCACAGCGGCAGCACTTTGAGTGCCAGCAACCCGCTGCCACCGCGCACCGGAGCCAGCCACAGCTCCCATGCCAGACCGAGGACGATCAGAGCCAGGACGCAGCCGACAGCCAGCGCGCGGGTGGCGGCTAGGGGTGCGTTGACAGGAGCGGGTGCGTGGGAAGGAGGCTGCATGGGCGATGGCATCATAGCGGGCGATGACACTGCGGCAACTGCTCACGGACCTGCGGCACTTCCCCTGGAAATCCGCGGCCCTGACGCTTGCGCAGCGCTTCCGCGACGACCGGCTCAGCCTGACCGCCAGCAGCCTCACCTTCACGACCACCATCGCGCTGGTCCCGTTCTTCACTGTGGCGCTCGCGATCTTCACCGTGTTCCCCATGTTCAGCCAGGTGCAGGGCGCGCTGCAGACCTGGCTGGTGCAAAGCCTGATTCCGGACAGCATCGCGCGGCAGGTGCTGGGCTATCTGACGCAGTTCGCCGGCAAGGCGAACCGGCTCGGCACCGCCGGCCTCGGAGCACTGTTCGTCACGGCCCTGGCCTTGATCCTGACCATCGACCGCACGCTCAACGGCATCTGGCGGGTGCGGCGGCCGCGCCCGATCGGGCATCGGGTGCTGGTCTACTGGGCGGTAATGACGCTCGGCCCGCTGCTGCTCGGCCTGAGCGTGAGCAGCACCTTGTATGTCATTTCCTCGTCCCGAGGGCTGGTGGGCGCCATGCCGGGCAGCGTCCGGATGACGCTGGATGCCGCGCAGTTCCTGCTGCTGTCGGCCGGGCTGGCAGCGCTTTATCGCTATGTTCCGCACACCCATGTCCGGCGCAGCCACGCGTGGGCCGGCGCCTTGTTCGCGGCCGTCGGCATCGAGCTGGCGCGCAAACTGCTCACGCTCTATTTCAGCGTGGTGCCCACCTATTCCATGGTGTACGGAGCGTTCGCGACGCTGCCGATCCTGCTGGTCTGGATCTATATCGCGTGGGTGGTGGTGCTGCTCGGCGCCGTGATCGCCGCCTCGATGCCGAGCCTGTTGCTGGGAGGCGGGCGTCGCGGCGGCGGCCACGGCTGGCAGTTCCAGGTCGCCCTGGAGGTGCTGCAGCAGCTGAACGACGCGCGGACGACTGCGCGGCGTGGCATGAGCGTGCCCGAACTGGCGCGGGGCCTGAACCTCGATCCGCTGCAGCTGGAGCCGGTGCTCGAGAGCCTGGTCCTGCTGGACTGGGTTGGCCGGATCAACGAGATCGAGGACGAGGAAGACACGCGCTACATCCTGCTGGCCGATCCGCATGCAACCGCGCTGGAACCCTTGATGCGGCAGCTGCTGCTCACCGACAGCGATGCGACCGCGAAGCTGTGGAAGGCCGGTCAGCTTTCGGCCGTGTCCCTGGAGGACGTGGTATCGCGCTGAATGGTGGTGGTGATGCCCTTGCCCGTCTTCATGCACGCAGGAAATCGACGAGGGCGAACAGCACGCCGTCGGGAGCCTCGGCCATCAGCGCATGGCCGGCATCCAGCGGCACCACCTTCGCCGTCGGGGCCTTGGCGATCAGGGGCTGGGCCATCCTGGGCAGCGTCATGGAATCGTTGCGGCCGAGGATGAACAGCACCGGGCACTGGATCTTTTCCATCGCCGCTTCACCGCCCCGGTAATCGTCGCAGGCCTTGAAGCCACGATGGAACAGGTTGACCCTGGTGTTGCTGGCCAGCACACGCTTCATCAAAGCCCTGGAACCGCCATACAGCCAGCTTCCCGGACCCAGGACAGACGGGGGCGGCGCCAGCATCGAATGCGAGAAAGTGTTGACCGTGTCGATCGCCTTGTGTGGCTGGTTCAGCGCGCTGTCGAGCAGCGCGGGCGACACTTTCATCGGAAAGGCGGTGCCGACCAGCGCGAGATGCGTCACGCGTTGCGGGGCGGTCGAAGCGGCCTGTAGCGCCGCCAGCGAGCCGAAGCTGTGGCCAACCAGCGCGGCTTGCTTCACGCCCGCTGCATCGAGCAGGGCGATCACGAACTTTGCCGCTTCGTCGACCGACTGCGGTGCATCGCCGGCGCTCCTGCAATGCCCGGGCAGGTCGGGCGCCAGCACGTTCCAGCCGTGGTGGGCGAAGTACCGGGTCTGCAGGATCCAGACGCTGTGGTCGTTCAGCACGCCGTGGAGAAACACCAGCGTCGGCTTCGCAGCGTCGAAAGCCTTGCCGCCGGTGTAGCAGAAGGTTTCGTGGCCATTGACTGTGAGCTTCATGTCATGCCTCCCGACAAGCCGCCTTTTGGGAGGCATGCGCCCCCTTGGGGGGCAGCGAACGAATGTGAACGTGGGGGCTCACGATATTTTCTCCGCGGCCTTGAGCGCCCGCTTCAGGTCGTCGATCAGGTCGGCCGCGTCTTCCAGCCCGATCGACAGCCGGATAGTCCCCTGCGTGATGCCGGCGTTTCCAAGCGCCTCGTCGCTCATCCGGAAGTGGGTGGTGCTGGCCGGATGAATTACCAGCGATCGGCAGTCGCCGACGTTGGCCAGGTGGCTGAACAGCTTCAGGGCGTCGATGAATGTCTTGCCCTGCTCGCGATCGCCCTTCATGTCGAAGCTGAAGACCGACCCGGCGCCCTTGGGCAGCAGTCGTTGTGCGAGGGCGTGGCTGGGGTGCGACTCCAGCATCGGATGGCCGACGCGGGAGATGAAGGGATGCGCGCTGAGGAATTCCACCACCCTGGCGGTGTTGCTCATGTGCCGATCCATCCGCAGCGACAGCGTTTCGATGCCCTGCAGAATCAGCCACGCGGTGTGCGGACTCATGCTGGCGCCGAAATCGCGCAAGCCCTCGCGGCGCGCGCGCAGCAGGAAAGCGCCGACCGTCGATTCCTCGCTGAAGACCATGTTGTGGAAGCCTTCGTAGGGCGTGGTGAGTTCGGAAAAACGGCCCGCGGCTTGTTGGCTTTCCCAGTCGAAACTGCCGCCGTCCACGACCACGCCGCCGATGACGGTGCCGTGTCCCGACAGGAACTTGGTGGCGGAGTGGTAGACCAGGTCGGCGCCGAGAGCCAGCGGCTTCATCAGGTACGGCGTTGTCAGCGTCGAATCGACCAGCAGCGGCACTCCTGCGTCATGGGCGATCGCGCTCACCCGCGGAATGTCGAGCACGTCCAGGCCGGGGTTCCCGACGGTTTCGCCGAACATGAGCTTGGTGGTCGGGCGCACCGCTGCGCGCCAGCCGTCGATGTCGCCTGGCTTGACGAATGTCGTCTCGATGCCGAAACGACGCATGGTGTAGTGCAGCAGGTTCTGGGAGCCACCGTAAAGCGCGGTCGACGCCACGATGTGCGACCCCGCGCCCATCAGCGTGGCGATCGACAGGTGCAGCGCCGCCTGGCCGCTGGCCGTGGTGATCGCGCCAATGCCGCCCTCGAGCGCCGCCACCCGCTGTTCGAGCACCGCATTGGTCGGATTGCTGATCCGCGAATAGACGTGGCCCGAGCGCTCGAGGTTGAACAGCGCGGCGGCATGGTCGCTGGATTCGAACACGAAGGAGGTGGTGAGGTGGATCGGCACAGCGCGCGCGCCGGTTGCCGGGTCGGGTGACGCGCCGGCATGCAGCGCCAGGGTGTCGAAACCGGGATCGGAATAGCCGGGCATGGTGGTCTCCTGGGGGTCTCGCCCCCGCGCGTTGTGACGCCGGTCATTGTGGGCTATATTGATTCGGCCGGCGCCTCTCCAGGCGCAGAGGAGACATCCATGAAAGTCAGCGACATCCTGCGGGTCAAGGGAAACACCCTTTACACGGTCAATTCGGATGAGCCGCTGTCTCGCGCCATCGACGCGATGGCCGAAAAAGACATTGGCTCGCTGGTGGTGATGGACCATGGCGAGCTGACCGGCATGCTCACGTTCCGCGAGGTGATCCTGTGCATTGTCAAGAACGGCGGCGTCGTGGGCGACACGCTGGTGCGCAAGGCGATGGACGACCATCCCCTGACCTGCACTTCGGAGACCGACCTGGATGAAGTGCGCCGCATGATGCTGGACCGGCATGCGCGCTACATGCCGGTGATGGACCGCCGCATGTTGATGGGCGTGATCAGCTTTTACGACGTCGCCAAGGCGGTGGTGGACAGCCAGAACTTCGAGAACAGGATGCTCAAGG
>JANXVP010000228.1 GCA_025351615.1 Ramlibacter sp.
CAGCGCCGCCATGAAGGCTGGCTTGTCCTCGATCTTTCCCTTCACTTCCTTGAGGGCCTGCTCCAGCATCATGGCCGCACCGTACGCGCCCATCGAGTAGTAGCCCGGGTCCTGCTGGTAATCGCGGTTCATCGCGGCGACAAATTTTTTGTTGTCCGGGTTGGTCAGGCCGGCCGTGTACCAGCCCGAGGAAACCACGCCGAGCGCTTCGTCGCCCATCGACTTCAGAATGCCTTCGTCCACGGTGGTCATTGCGCCGAGCACCGGAATCTTGCCTTTCAAGCCGAACTCGTTGTACTGCTTGAGGAACTTGATCCCGTTGCCGCCGGCGAAGGCAGCGAACACGGCGTCCACGTTGGGCTTGATCTGTCCGATGTAGGTGCTGTAGTCGGCCACGTTCAGCGGCGACCAGAGCTTTTGCACCACTTTTCCGCCATTTTCCTCGAAGGTGCGCTGGAAGCCGGCTGCGGTCTCGTGGCCGAAGGCGAAGTCGTCGGCGATGATGGCGACGCGCTTGTACTTCAGTTCCTTCGCGGCGTAGTCGCCGAGCACGTGGCTGGCCTGGGCCGAGGTCCCGACGGCGCGCACGAACCATGGGTTGGGCTTGCGTTGCGTCAGGTCTTCGGCCGCGGCGGAGGGCGAGATCACCGGAATTTCGCTTTTGCGGATGTAGTCGTCGATGGCCAGCGCCTCGAACGCGGCGAGCGGGCCGATGATGACTTGCACCCGGTCTTTTTCAACCAGTTCCTGGGCTTTGGTTTTAGTGATCGCGGGCTGCCCTCCGGTGTCCCCGACGATCAATTCCACCTTGCGCCCGGCGATCATGTTGTTGCGCTCTTTCAGGAACAGGCGCAGCCCGTCTTCCATCTGCTTGCCGCCAGCTGCAAGAGCGCCCGATTTGATGGTCAGAAAGCCGACCCGGATCGGATCCGCGGCATGGGCTGCGGCGCTGAGGCCGGCGGCAAGCAGGCCGGCGGCAAGCGCCGGAAAAAACAGCTGGGGGGTCATGGAAGTGTCTCCTGAGATCTGGAAAAGCGTGCGTATTTTTCCGATCATGATATATTACGATTTGTCCCTGCGTCAACTTTTGACCGGCAATATATGGAGGCAGCTAAGGGAAATTACCTAGGAACAGTCTCTCGCCAAGCACTTGAAATTGTCCAACCCGCTCTTGACTGATATACCAGATCCTTCTGCACCGCCACATTTGACAGCTCGTGAAAATGAATCCGGTTGAAGCTCCCCTGTCGGCGAACGGCAGCCGCCTGCTGCGTGAAACGGTTTACGAGCAACTGCGCGCCGAGATGATCAGTTGCAAGCTTGCGCCGGGTACCGAGATGCGGGAGGCCGAGCTGGCAGCGCGCTTCGACATGAGCAAGTCGCCGGTGCGCGATGCGCTGATGCGGCTCGAACGCGAAGGCCTGGTGATCACGCTGCCACGCCAGGGCTATCGCGTTGCCCCGGTGTCCCTGACCGACGTGCTCGACATGTTCCACCTGCGCGCCGCGCTCGAGCGGGCTTGCATGGAGCGCATCGTGCTGCACGCCAGCGATGAGCAACTCGAGGCGCTGAACAGCTTTCGACGGTTCGACGCCGGCGCCTGGCAAGGCGGATTCGTAGAATTCAATCGGGCCTTCCATCGCCGCATCGCCGAACTTGGAGGCAACGCCCGCATGCGCGACCAGCTCAACGACCTGATCGACCTGATGGAGCGTGCGGTCCAGGTCAGCGTCGCCAGCATCAAGAAAGGCGACCCCCAGGCGCTGGTCAACCAGCATGTGGAAATCATCGACGCCTTGCAGGCGCGTGCCGTCAAGCGTGCACAGCGGCTGGCGGAGCAGCACATCGTCGCCGCGGGAAAGCGCGTGAGCAACGCCATCGCCAGAAGCGTCATCGCCGGCTGATTCATTTTTTTCAATTCAAGAGGATTCATCATGGCAAGTACCAACAAGGAGCCGTCCGTGCACGGGCTGTTCATCGATGGGCGCGAAGTGCCCGCCAGCCTGTCCGAGCTGCTGGACGTGATCAATCCCGCCACCGGCGAACTGCTGGCCCGGATCAGCCACGCCAGCGACCAGGATGTGGACCGCGCCGTGCGCAGTTCGCAGGTGGCATTCGAAAGCAGCGAGTGGGCGGGTATGTCGAACCGCACGCGGGCCAAACTGATCAACAAGCTGGCCGACGTATTCGAGGCGAACCTCGAAGAGATGTACCTGCTGGAGACGGCCAACAACGGCCGCTCGCTCAATGAAACGCGGGCCCAGATTTCGCGTCTGCCGGATTTCTTCCGCTACAACGCGGGCCTGGCGATCGCACGGCGCGATTCGGTCATTCCGGTGGATGGCAATTACCTCAATTACACCATCCGGTCACCGATCGGCGTGGTCGGCAACTCGACCCCGTTCAACCATCCGCTGATGATCATGGTCAAGAGCCTGGCGCCGACGCTTGCCTCTGGCTGTACCACCGTGGTCAAGCCCTCCGAGTACACACCGCTGACGACGCTGCGGCTGGCGCAGCTTTTTGTCGAAGCCGGATTGCCACCCGGCTGCTTCAACGTGGTGACCGGCCTGGGTCCAACGACAGGCAAGGCACTGGCGGAGCATCCGGGCCTGGCCAAATGGGTGCTGACGGGTGGCACGGAAGCGGGCCGGATCACCGGCGCCGCGGCAGGCAAGAATTTTGCGCACCAGACGCTGGAGCTCGGCGGCAAGACGCCGGTGCTGGTGTTCGATGATTTCGACGTGGAGCAGGCGGTCAACTACGCGGCCTTCGGCGGCTTCATCGGTGCCGGCCAGACCTGCATCTGCGGCAGCCGGCAGATCGTGCAGGAAAAAGTCTATGACGAATTCGTCGAGCGGCTGGCCGCCAAGGCCAAAACCATCCGCATCGGCAACCCCGCTGACCCGACGGTGCAGCTCGGGCCAGTGGTGTCTGCGCGCCAGCAGCAGCGGGTCCTGAAGTACATCCAGATCGGCCTGGAGGAGGACAAGGCGCGCCTGGTCGCCGGCGGCAAGGTTCCGAGCGATCCGGCGTTAAAAAATGGCTTCTTCGTCGAGCCCACCGTATTCGCCGACGTGACGCCGCGCATGCGAATCTTCCAGGAAGAAGTGTTCGGCCCCTTCGTGTCCGTCACGAAGTTCGGCACCGAAGCCGAAGGCCTGGCCCTGGCCAACGATTCGCCGTTCGGCCTGGCCGGCGCCATCCGCACCAACGACATCACGCGCGCGCACCGCGTCGCCGCCAGGTTGAAATGCGGCATCGTCTGGATCAACGACCACCACCGGCTCGACCCGGCATCGCCCTGGGGCGGCGTCAAGGACTCGGGCATCGGGCGCGAGGGCGGCACCGAATCCTTCGAGCAGCATTTCGAGACCAAGAGCGTCATGGTGCGGCTCGATGACGCGCCGTTCGACTGGTACCAGGACACCGCCAAGCAGTCGCGGCTGAACTGACAGCAACGAAAAGAGAGCCTCAACATGCAAACTTCGACTGAAAAACTGGCGAGCGAATTCCACGACGTGAATGTGAGCGTTGGCGGCAAGCGCCTGGGCGCCCGGATCGGTGGCAGTGGCATGCCGATCGTGCTGTTCCATTCATTGCTGGCCGACCAGAGCAGTTTCGACCCGGTTGCCAGGCTGATGGCTAAAACCCACCAGGTGGTGATGCTGAACCTGCCGGGCTTCGGTGCCTCAGAATCCGTCGGGAGCAGCCTGGAGACCATCGCCGACCACATTGCTGGCGCCATCGAGGCACTGGGTCTGAAGCAAAATCCAATCCTGCTTGGCAACGGCTACGGGGGCTTCGTCGCGCTGGTCACCGCGATCCGTCACCCGGGCCTCGCATCGCGTCTGGTGCTGGCCGATTGCGGCGCCGCCTTTTCCGAACCCGGCCGCGCCGCCTTTCGCGGCATGTCGGCAGCGGCAAAGGACAAGGGCCTGGGCGCGATCGCCGACGTCGCGATGCGCCGGCTGTTCGCGCCCGAATTCCAGCATGCCAATCCGGCCTTGATCGAGGAGCGCAAGAAACGCTTCCTGGCGGTGGATGCGCAAACCTTCCACGGCGCCTGCGATGCGCTGGCGACGCTCGACATCCGGGATCAGCTCAGGTCGGTGAAGGTGCCGGTGCTGGTGCTGGTGGGCGAGCAGGACGAGGCCACGCCGCCGCCGATGTCGAGGGAGCTGGCTGCTGGCCTGCCCGACGCCAGACTGGTGGAGCTTCCGGGCTGCGCCCATGTGCCGCAGTTGCAGGCGCCGGAGACCTTCATGGCCGCCATCCGCGCATTCATCGACGACACCAGGCGAGCCTGAGACTCAGTGGCCTGGCTTACTCCAGATAGCGAGCCGGAGGCATTTCGCGCGAGTAGGGTGGCATGGCCAGGAAGGCCTTGGCGTCGTAAGTCCAGAACTGTGTCACGTTGGGTATCGTCTCGACGATGGCGTTGACCAGCTGGCCGTCCTTGCGCTCCACCTTGCGGATGTACATGTTCAGGACGGGCTTGGCGTAGTCGTCGAGCCGGATCGGACCCATCGGGCCGCTGGTCAGGTGCGCGGAGTGCAGCGCACGCAGGAAGGCAGGCTTGTCCTCGAACCGACCCTTCACCGCCTTGAGCGCTTCCTCGAGGAACAGCCCGGCCGTGTACGTGCCCGCCGTGTAGAAGCCGGGAGTGACCTTGTATTCGGCCTGGATGGCCTTGACGAAGCGCTGGTTGTCCGGCGTGTCGATCCCGGCCGAGTACCAGCTGGCGGAATAGACGCCCAGGGCCTCGTCGCCCATGTTGCGCAGCACGCCTTCGTCCACGCTGGTGGGATTGCCCAGCACCGTGGGCTTGAGTTGGTACTCCTTGTACTGTTTGAGAAATTTCAGGCCGTTGGTGCCTGCAAAGCCTGCGTAGACGCCGTCGACATTGGGCTTGATCTGCGCGATGAAGGTGCCGTAATCCGCCACGTTCAGGGGCGACCAAAGCTTTTGCACAACGTGGCCCCCGTTGTCTTCGAACACCTTGAGGAAACCGGCCGCGCCTTCGTGGCCATACGCAAAATCGTCGGCGATCATGGCGACGCGCTTCATGCCCAGCTTCTTGGCCGCGTACTGGCCCAGCACGTGGGTGGGCTGTGCGGCCGTGCCGACGGCGTGAATGACGTAGTCGTTCTTCTTTTGCTGCGCGAGGTCGTTCTGGGCCGCCGACGTCGGCGTGATCAGCGGCACTTTCGACTGCAGGATGTAGTCGTCGATCGCGATCGCCTCGAAGGTCGCCAGCGGCCCGATGATCACGTGAACGTTGTTGCGTTCGACCAGCTCCTGGGTCTTGCCCTTGGCGCCAGCCGGATTGCCGCCGGTGTCGGCAATGATCAACTCGACCTTTCGCCCGGCCAGCATGTTGTTGCGTTCCTTGAGGAACAGCTGGATCCCTTCTTCCATCTGCCGGCCACCGGCAGCCAGGGGGCCGGACCGCACTGTCAGGAAGCCGATGCGCAAGGGCTCGGACTGTCCGAACGACGCAACAGGCCAAAACAGGCCGGCCGAAGCCGCGGCAACAACCGCGCAAGCGGCACATAGCGATCGACGAAACATCAAGCGGACTCCAGGTTGAAGATTACGAAGTCGAGAATAGGGGATTTGCCTCTGGCAGGTCCGGGGGTAAGTACCAGCCCGCTGGCGACTCTGGCGGTCACTTCACGGATTGCTGTGCGACCAGGGCTTTCTTGACAGCTTTGGCCAGGTCCACAGCCTTGCCCTTGCCCCAATAATGCAGAAAGAGAATTCGCGGATTCTCGAACGTCATGTGCTGGTGAATCGCAACGATGTTGATGCCCTCGCCGCGCATGGTCTTGAGAACCGTCTGCAGTTCCGCTTCACGCATCGCAAAATCCCCGTCTACAACCGCCTGCTCGTCGCTGCCGGCAAAGGCTGCCCAGGTGTTGATCCCCATCTCGTTACCGACGGTCATGCCGTGCATCTTCGCTGTCCGGCCGATCACCACCTTTGCCATGCCGTCCTTGCTGTCCACTTTGGTGCCGAACACGTCCTGGATCGGTCCTGCCGTAATGCTGCTCGGCGTCGTGATGTCGCCCGGGAAATTGACGACCGGGCCCGGTTGCCCCGCACGAATCTGTTCGACCCGGTCATAAACAGCCTTCACACCGCTGGCCAGCCGGCGGGTCTCTCCCATGCCGCCGATGTGCATGAAGAAAACTTTCGGTTGATCGAAGAAGAAGTGGTTGTGCAGCGCTGTGACTTCCAGGCCGGCGTCCAGCGCGGCGCTCATCGCCGGATTGACTTCATCCTCCAGCAGGACCGTGTCGCCCATGAGCATCGTGGCGCCATGCGCCGGCGTGAAGGCTGCCCACGACGTGATGCCCATGAACGGCGGCAGGCTCCAGCGGTCGACGTTCAGCTTGATGTCGGTGCGCGGTTTGCTGACCTTGAACACCTTCTCGGTCTCGTTGTACGTTCCCTTCAGACCTGTGATGGTTTTAATGGCCGCCGTGTCGAGCGGGCGTTCCGCTGCCTGAACGAGCGGGCCAACAACGCTGGCGGAAAATGCGAGACCAAGGAAAAACGTACGGAACATGGATTCTCCTGTTGAAAAGGCGGACCGCAAGTCACTCCGTCAGGGTGCGATGGCGCCGATTTAAATCATAGGCCGAAGGCCTTCGTCGTGTGGCTCTGCAGCATGCCTTTCGGGCCGGACAAGCCGCCTTGTTTCAATTCCTTGAAGCCTCGTAGGCGAAGTCGTCGAAGAGAGTGACGCTGTCAGCCTTGGTCCATACGCCGACCTTCCCGGGACCGGCAATGCGTTGGTCGTCTTCCTCGATGTAGACCTTGTCGTTGAGCGAGACGCGGATGTGCCTGCCCTTGAACTCCACCCGCAGCACGTGCCAGGTATTCGCAGGCACAGGCGCATCGGTATATTTGATGGTGCTCCGGGTTCCGCCCTTGGTGTAGTGCAGCGACACATTGTTTTCGAGGATGTTGGCCCGTGCGACGTAGTAGTTGTCGCTGTCCTTCCAGCGCCAGACAACGCCGCCTGCCTGGTCTTCCCGGCCCGAAACGGCCTTGAACCGGACCTGCACCCATCCATCGACAAGCAACGAATCGCTCTTGACGCACCATGGGTACTTGCCGCGCCCGGATTGCTTGAGAACCAGGTGGTTGACGGTTGCCGGCGTCTCGGCCTCGACGGTCCATCGGGGTGAGCCGCCGCCTGTGCTGCCGCACTCCCATCCGTGCGGAAGGGACCCGGGCTTCGCGCCATCGAAACTGGAGGCCCCCATGGCAGGAATGATGGTGCAACCCAAGCCAATCACCCCGAGAGCGATCAAGCCTCGTGAAAACAAAGAGGCGCTCATGGTTTTCTCCTTTGCCGGTTCCACTGTTCAAATGCCTCAGCGAATGCGCTGAGGCATTACGCGATACGGTAACGTGCTACCGCGTCGGGGTCCCAATCAAGGCCGGTTCCGGGGCGGTTGTTCATGGGCCAGCACCCGTGCTCGATTTTCACCGGTTGCGTGGCGATGGCATCGGTCCAATCGACATACTCCAGCCAGTGGCAGGTCGGCGTGGCAGCCAGCAGCTGCGCGCTGATTTCGGGCATCAGGTGCGAGCTCATGGGGATGCCGTGCGCTTCAGCCACGCCGGCCGCTTGCATCCAGCCGCTGACGCCACCGATCCGCGCGACGTCGGGCATCACGAGGTCGCAGGCGCCGGCCTGCAGAGCCTGCAGCATGGCCTTGGGACCGTCGAAGTTTTCTCCAAGCTGCAGTGGCAGATCCAGCGAGCGTGCGATTTCGGCGTTGCCCGGCAGGTCGTCATGGCGGATCGGCTCTTCCAGCCAGGCGACGCCTTCGGACTGTAGCGCCCGGCCCCGCGCCAGAGCGTCGACGCGCGACAGTGCCTGGTTGTAATCAACCAGCAGTTCCACCGCGTCCGGTAACCGGGAACGCACGGCGCGGGTCACCGCCAGATCTTCGGCCAGTGTGGCGTAGCCGAGCCGCAATTTCACCGCCTTCATGCCGCCGTCCAGCAAGGCCTCGGCTTCATCCGCCGCTGCCTGGGGGCTCATCAAGCCCAAACCGCATGAGTTGTAGGCGAGCAGCGGCCGCGGCGTGCCGCCCAGCAGGCAGGTGAGCGGGGTTGCGGCTGCGATTGCCAGCGCATCCCACAGCGCCATGTCCAGGGCAGCTAGCGCCATGCGCACGACGCCCGTCACGCCGAGCAGCGCAAAGCGGCGCTGCAGCTTGGCTGCGATGGCGAGCGGCGCGACGCGGTCGCCACACACCAGCGCTGCAGCCTCATCCAGCACGATGGCAATCGACCTGGCGCCGCTGCGCCGGTAGCAGAACACATAGGATCGGCCGACGATTCCCTGTTCGGTCATCACTTCGACCAGCAGCAACGGGGCGGCTCGCACCGTTGCGGCGCTGGTGCCCAGCACATAGCGCAATGGCACTTCAACCGGAATGCAACTGACGCTGCGCAATCGCAAGTCGGCCATGATCGATGCGGATTCAGCCATGGCTGGTTCCCTCGGCGTGCAGCGCCAGGATGTCCGCGATGGCCCGATTCAACGGTGTCGGGATAGCCTTGGCCCGACCGAGCTCGACCACTCCGCCAGCCAGCCATCGCACTTCAAGCCGGTTGCCACGCTGCAGGTCGTGATGCATCGACGATGTCATGTCGGGCGAC
>JANXVP010000240.1 GCA_025351615.1 Ramlibacter sp.
CCAGGACGGGTTCGAAAGACTGCGTAGTTCGATTGGGCCATGATCCGGCCTCCTTCGTCCGACAGCACCCGCGAGGGACTCACCACATGTCGCGTGTAGTATGGCCCGTGGTAGATGGTCTGCGTGATGCCATAGACCCGGTCCTTCATCATCCCGCGGCTCTCCAGTGCGATCAACGTCAACGGCAGGCCACGGTCAAAATTTTCCCGTGCCTGCAGTTTGTATTGGCCGTCCTCGACAAAAAATAACGGCCAGTCGGCGAAGCGCTTTTCATCCAGCGCAGCGGCGTAAGCGGCGTTGAGCTGGTCCACCTCAAGTTGCAACAGCATTGCCCCGGCATTCATACCGCCATCACCTTCTTCCAGTAAGCGTACATGCTGCGGATGAGGGTCTCGGTCACCATGTGGCCGGCCGGTCCGGTCCCGGTGCCGTCCAGCTCGCACACCGTGTTGCCGCCTTCGCCCCACTGGCGGAAGCCGTCCTGGCTGAACGCGATCACCTCGCCGTCGTCGGCGCTCACGAAGCCGGCGGGCCCGAACAAATTCGATTGCCGCAGCCGGCGCCGCGTCATCTCGGACGTATCGTCGGCAAAGCCGAAATGAGTCCAGACGAAGTCGAATTCGCCTTCGCCGCGCGGCACGATGTGACGCGTCGACAGCGAGTTCACCTGCTGCTGGATGATGAGGCTGGGAAACAGGGTGATCATCGTCACGGACGGCGTGATCGTCGCGCCCGGTTGTGCCGGATCGGCAATCGTCCACCAGGACTCGGGCACCACGTCGAGCAGGCGGTCGTCGTGCAGTGTCATGCCGGCCTTGAAAGAGGTCACCCCTTCGGTCACGGCAGCGTTGTGCCCCCCTTCGTTGCGGCTGGAAACCATCACCGCGTGGCGGCCGTGGCTGTCCATCACCATCCGGCTTTTCTGGTCGGCGCGCCACAGGCCGAAGGTCACGAACCAGGTGTGGAGCAGGCCCGGGTGGTAGGGGTCCTTGATGTTTTCCATCATCAGCTTCCAGTTGCCCGGGATGCGCTGCCGGTTGTAGCCCAGCAAGGTCAGCGTCCGGTCCTTGAAGATGCGGTCCAGCCACGGCATCAGCTGCGGGCCCAGGTAGTCCGCCAACGGCTCCGTGTGCTCGCTGAAGGTTGCGAAAACCAGGCCGTGCAGCACTGCCACCCGCAGTTTCGTGAGCCCGTGCTGCTTGAGGTCGAAATCCGCCGGCATGCCGCCGTTGACGCAATCGCCGTCCTTCACGCCGTCCTTGAACGGCAGCCCGGCCAGGTCGCCATTGAGCTTGTACGTCCACTGGTGGTAGGGACAGACGAAGCTGCGCGTATTGCCGTGCTGCTCCTGGCAGAAGCGCACGCCGCGATGGGCGCAGCGATTTTCGACGACACGGATGCCGCTGTCCGTGGCGCGATCCCTGGGCGCGACCCGATCCCGCACCATGATCACCTGGCGCTCGCCGATATGACTGAGCCGGAAGTCGCCCGTACCGGGAATCTCCACCTCCAGCCCGACGTACGACCAGTGCGCGCCGTAAAAGATCTGGTCCAGCTCTCTCTGGTAAAGCTGGGCGTCGGTATAAGCCCAGAAAGGCACACGGCTTGAGCCCGGCTGGCTCCAGCGGGACAGGGTTTGCGGTGCGTTCATTCATCGTCTCCGGCTGAAATAATACGCATGGCGTGCGCTAAGGCCGACACCCGGGTGTAAGGATCCGGCCGCTGGCCCGTCTAACGACCAGGAAGCCGGGACTTGTCCGGGTTCCCAGCCGTCTCCGTGCGGCCTCAAGTGTCTCAAATTCGTGCCGGATAGCAAGGATTGGCGCTTTGTCAACCCGCCGCTTTGCGCCGCGCATTCCAGGCGCCGCCCAGGAACAGCAGGCCCGGAACCAGGATCATCGCCCAGATGATCTTGTCGAGGTGCTGCTGCACCCACGGGATGCCGCCGAACAGATAGCCGGCGGTGACGATGCCGCCGACCCACAGCACGCCGCCGCCCACGTCGTAGAGGCTGAACTTGCGGCGCGTCATCTGCGCCACGCCGGCCACGAATGGCGCAAAGGTGCGCAGGAAGGGCATGAAGCGCGCCGCGACGATGGTGATGCCCCCATATTTTTCGTAGAACGCATGGGCCTGGTCGAACGCCTTCTTGTTGAAGAAACGGGAGTCTTCCCACTGAAACACGCGGGGCCCGAAATAGCGCCCGATGCTGTAGTTGCTCTGGTTGCCCAGCACCGCGGCGGCGGTCAGCAAGCCGATCGACAGCGGCAGGTTCATCAGCCCCAGGCCGCACATCGCGCCGACCACGAACAGCAACGAATCGCCGGGAAGAAATGGCATGACCACGACGCCGGTCTCAACGAAGATGATCAGGAACAGCAACCCGTAGACCCAGGCGCCATGGTTGCGAACGAAGGTTTCCAGGGAAGTGTCGATGTGCAGGATGAACTGCAGCGGAAAGGTCAAAAGTTCCATGGGCACCGATTATGGGTCCCCGGTTGTCCAGGCGATTGCCAACGCCTAAAATGGCCCGAGACCCACGATGAGCGCCGTCCTTCTTCCCATTCCACGCCGTCCGATCCGCGAGCTGCCCGATGAACTGGTCAGCCAGATCGCCGCCGGCGAAGTGGTGGAGCGACCCGCATCGGTGGTGCGCGAACTCACCGACAATGCGCTCGATGCCGGCGCCACCCAGGTCACTGTGCGGCTGCTGTCGGGCGGCGTGCGCCTGATCTGCGTCGAGGACGACGGCAGCGGCATCCCGCGCGAAGAACTGTCGGTGGCGCTGCGGCGCCATGCCACCAGCAAGATCGCTTCGTTGCAGGACCTGGAATCGGTCGCCACGATGGGATTTCGGGGCGAAGCACTTGCCGCCATCGCTTCGATTGCCGAAATCACCTTGCTGTCCCGTTGTGCCGGCCAGGCCAGCGGCTTTGCCCTGGACGGCCGAAGCGGAGAACTGCGGCCGGCTGCGCGCGCGATCGGCACCACGGTCGAGGTCAAGGAGCTGTTTTTCGCGACGCCGGCGCGGCGCAAGTTTCTCAAGACAGATGCCACTGAACTTG
>JANXVP010000281.1 GCA_025351615.1 Ramlibacter sp.
CCGCGCCTTGTACATGTTGTCGCGCCGGCCCCAGCGGTTGTAGACGCGCACCACGGCCTCGAGGTAGTTCAGCACCTGGTTCCATGGCAGGAAGTCCCGGATCACCGTGGCGATGACCGGCGTGCGGCCCATGCCGCCGCCGACCAGCACCCTGAAGCCCGCTTCGCCGGCTGCGTTGCGGACCAGGTGCAGGCCGACGTCGTGCCAGAACGTCGCGGCCCGGTCTTCCGTCGCGCCGATGACGGCGAGCTTGAATTTTCGCGGCAGGAAGGCGAACTCGGGATGGAGGGTGCTCCACTGGCGCAGGATCTCGCAGAACGGACGCGGATCGCCGATCTCGTCCACCGCAATGCCGGCGCGCTCGTCGCTGGTGATGTTGCGGATGCAGTTGCCGCTGGTCTGGATGCCGTGCATGTCGACGCTGGCCAGCAGGTCCATCACATCGGCGCTCTTGTCCAGGGGAATCCAGTTGAACTGGACGTTCTGGCGGGTGGTGAAGTGGCCGTAGCCGACCTTCAGGTCGGAGCGAACCGAGCCGCCGCCCGGAAAGCCCGAGGGCATGGGCACGGGGCCGAGCTCGTCCTGCTTCGCCTGTGCTGCAGCCAGCAATGCCGCAGCGGGCTGGTCGTAGTCGCGCGCGATGGTGGCGAGCGCGCGCAGCTGGCGGCTCGACAGCTCGCCATACGGCACGGCGATGCGCAGCATCGGCGCATAGCGCTGGATGTACCAGCCGTTCTGCAGCCGCAGCGGCCGGAATTCGTCGTCGCCGAGTGTCCCGGCCTGGTTGCGCTCGAGCTGGTCGCGGTATTGCGCAGCGCGGGCCTGGATGAATTGCTTGTCGAAGGCGGTGTATTGGTACATGCGTCAAATGAAGTGCGAGGGAGAACGGCGACGGACAGCCACGCATGGCCGCGACTTTAAAAGCGCCGCCCGTGAAAACAAACGATTTTTTCGTTCAGGCCTTATCTGGATAAGCTTAAGCGCCAGCATCGGCGCGCTCTGGGGGCCGGTTTTTCCGCCGTGCCGGATAAAGCGCGCGGGCCAGGTTGCGGGCCAGCGGCAAGGGCTCACCGTGCACGCGGGCGGCGATCAACTCGCCGCACAAGGCCGCGAAAGTCAGGCCCCTGGACCCCATCGCCGTGCTCAGCCAGAGCCCCTTGGGAGATTGCTCATCGACCGGCCCGACCAGCGGCCGGCGGTCGGTCGACGCGCAACGGATCCCGGACCAGGCCTGCGCCTTGCCGCTCGAAAACACCGGGGCGAGTTGTGCGGCCAGGGCAGGGAGCAGCCGTTGCAACCGATCGAAGTTGGCCTGCTGATCGGCCGCGCGCGGCGCGAGCCCGGCGTCGCTGCGGTCGAAGCTCGCGCCGCACAGCCACGCCGGCCCGAGCGCGGTCGGCACCGAAGGAATAAAGCTGCCGTCTCCGTTCACCGGAAACGGGGGCAAGGGCAGCGGCGAGTCGTGCAGCGCCCAGGTGATCTGGCCCCGCACGGCCTGCAGCGTGAGCCCGTCGATCAACTCCTGGCTGGCGAGGGCGGCGGCAACGATGACCAGCTCGGCCTGCGCCAGCAAGCGGCCCGACGCGTCGAGCGCATGCCAGGTCGCGCCCTGCCGTGACAGCGCAGCGACCTCGACGCTGTTTTGCGACGTCACGCCCGGTGTCGCAAGCCACGCCTGGACGAGGGCGGCCGGCCTGATCCATGCCGCTTTCTCATGCCAGTCCGCAGCCGCGCCGGCGGCCAGCCCCGCCAGCCGAATCTGCTCGCAGGTCGCGGGCCGGCTCCACGCCGCCGCAGCGTCCCCAGCGGGCTGACGGGGTCCGGGAGCGCCATCGATGCGATGCTCGAGCACGCCGCCCGGCTCCCAGTCGAGGCCCGACTGCAACAGCGCGTGCGACTGCTGCAGCGTGGCGCGCACACCGTCGCGCGACAGACGCGACAGCAGGTTGTCGTCCGGCGAGCTGTGCGGCACCAGCAAGCCTGCCGGCAGGCCCGACGCACCGGATGCAGGTGCCGCACCGGCGTCGAGGACCTGCACCGTCCAGCCTCGTCGCGCCAGGCTCGCGGCCGCTGCCGCGCCCGCAAGGCCGGCGCCGACCACGATGCAGTCGCCCGGGACCACAGGCTCCCAGGCATGCCCTGCGCGGGGCTGCCACGCGGGAGCGAACTGCCCGCAGACCAGTGCGGATGGCGATGCCGGCTGATCGCGCTCCTGCATGGCAAAACCATGGCGCTGGAGCGCCGCGCCCAGCCCACCGCTACCCGCGAAGGCGGCGATGCCGGTTCCCCTGCGGCAGCGACGCGCCAGCGTCTTCAGGGCCCCCGGGTCAACGGCCCCGGCGCCGTCGTGCAAGGCCGGATGATCGAGGAACACCGAGTCGGCATGAAAGTCCAGCTGCCGCAGCATCTTCGCGGTGTCACCAACGCATAGCGTGAACAGGACATGGCCCTGTTCGAACACCATCCGGTGAACGCCGGGCAGCACGCCGTACCACTCGGCAGCCAGCAAGCGGATCAAGGGCTGCAGGGTCGGCCAGGGCTGTGCGGACAGCAGGATGTCGTCGATCGTGCAGGGCGTCTCGGCGATCGCGACGAAATGCAGGATGCGCGGTCGCCGTGCGTCGTCGTTCCAGGCCCTCCACGCGGTGAGGAAGTTCAGCCCGCTGCCAAAGCAGGTCTCCAGGATTCGCCACTGCGGCTGGCCGGCCCATGCGGCCGGAAGCGTGCAGCCGTCCATGAACCGATGGCGGGCCGGCGCCGACCCGCCGTCGCTGGCCATCTGTCAGGCCGGTGGCGGAACGTAGCCCTGCGCCACGTCGGCGCCGCTGCCGAAGAAGTGGTTTTCCATCTGGCGCGCGAGATACTGGCGCGCCCGCTGATCCGCGAGGTTGAGCCGGTTCTCGTTTACCAGCATGGTTTGCTGCTTGAGCCATGCGGCCCAGGCTTCCTTGCTCACGTTTTCCCAGATCCGCTTGCCGAGTTCACCGGGATAAGGCGGAAAGTCGAGCCCCTCGGCTTCCTTGCCGAGCTTGATGCATTGAACGGTACGGGCCATGGGGCCTCCTGTGATTAGCTTATGGGAATAAGTAACTGACGACTCGGTCGTTCCAGTTTGTCGCGCCGGCTTCCAGAATCACTGCTTCAATTCACGCAAACGATCCGGGAGCCCGATGCGCCATCGCCGCGACTTTATCAAGATTCCCCTGGCCACCGCTGCCCTGGCCGGGTTGGCCGCCCTGGCGCTGCCCGGCCGGCAGGCTTTCGCCCAGCAGGTGACGCTGTTGAATGTGTCTTATGACCCGACGCGCGAGCTGTTCGTCGAGTTCAACCACGCCTTCGTCAAGTACTGGAAGGCGAAGACCGGTCAGGACGTTGCCATCAGGCAGTCGCACGGCGGTTCGGGCAAGCAGGCCAGGTCGATCATCGACGGACTTGAGGCAGACGTGGCCACCCTGGCACTGGCAGGCGACACCGACGCGCTGGCGCGCCATGGCGGCTGGCTCGCGCCGGACTGGCAGAAAAAATTGCCGCACAACGCTTCACCCTACACATCGACCATCGTGCTGGTGGTACGGCGCGGCAATCCCAAGGGGATCAAGGACTGGGATGACCTGGCGCGTCCCGGCGTGAGCGTGATCACGCCCAATCCCAAGACCTCGGGCGGGGCGCGCTGGAACTATCTCGCCGCCTGGGAATTCGCGAAGCGCCGCTACGGCAGCGACGCGAAAGCCAAGGAGTTCGTGGCCCGGCTGTACGGGAACGTGCCGGTGCTGGACACGGGCGCGCGTGGCTCGACCATTTCATTTGCCCAGCGCGGCCAGGGCGACGTGCTGATCGCCTGGGAGAACGAGGCCTGGCTGCTGAACCAGGAATTCGCCGGCAGATTCGAGGTCGTCGCGCCGTCGACCAGCATCCTGGCCGAACCGGCCGTGGCGGTGGTCGACAGGAACGTGGACCGCAGGGGCACGCGCGCCGTGGCTCAGGAGTACCTGCAGTACCTGTACTCCGAGGAAGGCCAGGACATCGTCGGCAAAAATTACTTCCGTCCCGCGGTGTCGCAGAAGGCGCAGGCCAAGTACGCGAAGCAGTTCGTGAAGCTGGACTTGTTCACCATCGACCAGGCCTTCGGCGGCTGGGCCAGGGCGGACAAGGAGCACTTCGCCGACGGCGCCAGCTTCGACCAGATTTACAGCCGCAAATAAGGCCCTAAATCCGGCGCCGGCGGGAAACCACCTGCAGCTGGAAATTCAGGCGCGCTATAACCGCGCCCGCGGTGACCGCTTGCGCGGGCAGTTCGAACAGCTGGTCGGCTTGCCAGACACGCACCTGCGCGGAGCCGTCCGGAACATCGTCGAACACCGCCTGGCCTTCGGCGCTG
>JANXVP010000301.1 GCA_025351615.1 Ramlibacter sp.
GCCTGGTTTGCGAACGCATGAAACTGAGAATGGCCGCCCATGATTAGGCAAGACGGCCTAATCTGGCGCCGGCCCGGGGATGCGATTCACTTGCGGTCGTCACTTTTCCAGGATCAGTTGCAGCGGACACCAGTTTGGGGCGGATGAACTGCGGGCCCCGAGCCACGGAAAGGCTGAAAGGGCCTAGGGTAAACGCTATGTTTTTCAAAAACTCCGACATAAAAATTACTCTTTGTCAGCTGTGTCTGGCATCGAACCGGGGCGCTTGCCGACACGCTCTTGCGGCGTGCCTATGCGTAAATTATCTTTTCTATATGTAATAAATGCATTAAAAGTTAATTTTATATTCTTGACTGGATATTTGGACAGCCCATAGAATTCGCCGTCCCCTGCTGTACCGGGGACACCCCCGAACCCGCTGCCGACCCCGGCTAAGTCGAATCGCTGCGATGGTCTGAAAGACCGCCACGATCTTGATGGCGTACCAATCCAAACGAGGGCCGCATGGCGTGATGCTCCAAACAGGCATCGCAAAGTCGGTTCCGCGCGTAGAAAGGAAGTGCTATGACAGCGTTAGGAAGAACCGCCCAGGGCCTGCGCACATTCGCGTCGGACATCGCCCAGGGCTTTTTCGAGATTACCCACAACGGTTTCGCCCTGGTCGGCCTTGCCGTTGTCTTTTCGGTGATCGCCCTGACCGCCCGGCCAGACTTGCGCCAAACCGGCGAATCGAAACTGATGAGCTGGCTGCAGGCACGCCAGGCCGAAACCCTCGGCATGGAGCCTGAGTTGGATGCCATCGACCGGGCGACGGCAACCAACCCCAAGGATCTGCCCAAGCAGCAGGCGGCGGTTGCCTACTGGCTCAGCAAGAAATACCGGGTCGCGCCAGAGCCAGTGTCGGCGCTGGTCGCAGAAGCTTACGAGATCGGCGAGAAGACCAAACTGGACCCCACCCTGATCCTGGCTGTGATGGCAGTGGAATCCGGGTTCAATCCATTTGCCCAGAGCCCCGTCGGCGCCCAGGGGCTGATGCAGGTCATGACCGGCATCCACAGTGACAAATACGAAAGTTTCGGCGGCAAGCTGGCCGCATTCGATCCCGTCACCAACCTGCGGGTCGGCGTGAAAGTGCTGCAGGAATGCATTCAGCGCGCCGGCTCCCTCAACGCCGGCCTGAAGTTTTACGTCGGCGCCGCAAATCTCGGTGACGACGGCGGCTATGCGGACAAGGTCATGGCCGAGCATGGCCGGCTGCGCCTGGTGGCGACCGGTCGCGCCGTGCCGTTGGCGATTCCGCCTTCAATCCGTATCCTCGCGCCTGCCGAACCGAAGGTGGTCGACGACAAGGTTGCGGCCCTGTCGCTGTCCTGATCCACACCGGCCAGTTAAACTAGGACCGTGCGCGACTGGCGATAGGCCCGGCGCTCCTGACCGGAGCGGCCGACGCTGACGTGGAATTCAAGCAGGGGTCCCCTGTTCAACCACTGGGAAGCGCACCGCCGGTCCACCGGCGTTCAGCCGTTCGCCTGGGCAGCCCTTGTATCTATACAGGGACCACGTCTTTCAGGACTGCCATGTACCACCGCAACATCCTCGTTGAACAGACCGACCCCCAGCTCTGGGCCGCCATCCAGGCCGAAAACCGGCGCCAGGAAGAGCACATCGAGCTGATCGCCAGTGAAAACTACGCCTCCCCCGCCGTCATGGCAGCCCAGGGCAGCCAGCTGACCAACAAGTACGCGGAAGGCTATCCCGGCAAGCGCTATTACGGCGGCTGCGAGAACGTCGACGTGGCCGAACTGCTCGCGCTGTCGCGCGTCAAGGAACTGTTCGGCGCCGATGCCGCGAACGTGCAGGCCCATTCCGGCGCCCAGGCGAACCAAGCCGTTTTCCTGGCGTTCCTCAAGCCTGGCGACACCATCATGGGCATGAGCCTGGCGGACGGCGGGCACCTGACCCACGGAATGGCGCTGAACATGAGCGGCAAGTGGTTCAAGGTGGTCAGCTACGGATTAAACGAGAAAGAAGAAATCGACTACGACGCGATGGAGCGCAAGGCCCACGAATCCCGCCCCAAACTGATCATCGCCGGCGCGTCCGCGTACTCGCTGCGGATTGACTTCGAGCGTTTTGCAAAGGTTGCCAAGGATGTCGGCGCGATCTTCATGGTCGACATCGCCCATTACGCCGGCCTCGTCGCGGCAGGCGTCTACCCCAACCCGGTGCCGCACGCCGACATCGTTACCTCAACCACCCACAAGAGCCTGCGCGGCCCGCGAGGCGGCATCATCCTGATGAAAGCCCAGCACGAAAAAGCCATCAACAGCGCCATCTTCCCCGGCCTGCAAGGCGGCCCGCTGATGCATGTCATTG
>JANXVP010000347.1 GCA_025351615.1 Ramlibacter sp.
CTGGGCACTGGCGTCTACATCAGCAACCTGCACTACCTGAACTACAGCGACCGCCAGGCCTGCCGCATGACCGGCATGACCCGGTTCGCCTGCTTCTGGGTGGAGAACGGCGAACTGGTCGCGCCCATTGCCGTCATGCGCTTCGACGATTCCTTCATCCGCATGTTCGGCCAGGGACTGGTGGCGCTCACCGACAGTGCCGAACTGGTGCCTGACAACGCCACCTATGGCGCCCGCCAGCTGCGCAGCATCAGCGCGCCCGGCGCGATCGTCGAGGGCTTCCGCTTCACGCTTTAGGGGCCGCGCCCTTCAATGCGTTCTGCGTGATCGCGCTCAAGGTGCCGCGGGTGGTGATCACTTCCGGGTCGAGCGTGATCTCGATCAGCGTGCCCTGACTGCGCTCCATCGCGGCGATGAATTCGGGTTCGAATTGCGCCGTGCCGGTGATGCGTACGCCGGCGTAGCCATAGGCGCGGGCCAGCGCCGCAAAGTCGGGATTGGCCAGCTGCGAGCCGCTCACGTGGGTGGGGAAATCGCGCTCCTGGTGCATGCGGATCGTGCCGTACATGCCGTTGTTCAACAGCACGATGATGGACTTGCCGCCGTGCTGCACAGCGGTCGCCAGCTCCTGCCCGTTCATCAGGAAGTCGCCGTCCCCGGCAATGGTGAAGACCGTGCGCCCGGTCGCGATGCTGGCCGCGATCCCGGCTGGTACGCCATAGCCCATCGATCCGTTGGTCGGCGCGAGCTGGGTCTTGAAGCCCCTGGCCAGCCCGGGATGGCGAAAGAACCGGTGAACCCAGCTGGCAAAGTTGCCGGCGCCATTGGTGAGCACCGCATCGGCCGGCAAATGTTTCTGCAGCACGGCGACGATGGCTGGCATGTCCACCTGGCCCGGCAGCTGTTGCGGCACGAGGTTGGCCTCGTAGTCGGCGTGGGCGGCCTGGGTCCACGCGTCCCACGCCAGGCTCGCCGGCGCGGTGAGCACTTCGAGCGACCGTGCCGCGGCGTTCATCGTGGCGTTGATCGCCAGGTCCGCTTCATAGACGCGATTGAGTTCCTCGGCGCTGCCGTGGATGTGGACCAGTTTTTGCCGCGAGCGCGGCGCAGTGAGCAGCGTGTAGCCGCTGGTGGTCATCTCGCCCAGCCGCGGACCGATCGCGATCACCAGGTCGCTTTCCTTGATGCGGGCCGCCAGCTTCGGGTTCAGCCCGATGCCGACGTCGCCTGCATACAGCGGATGGAAGTTGTCGAAGATGTCCTGGTAGCGAAAGGCGTTGCCGACCGGCAGCTTCCAGTTTTCGGCAAAGCGCTGCAGCGCCTGCGCCGCCTGCACGGTCCAGCCGCCGCCGCCGGCGATCACGAACGGCCGGCTCGAGGCCAGCAGCATCTCGCGCAAGGTGCGCAGTGCGCCCGGGTCGCTCCAGGCCTGCACCGGCTCCACGCGGGCCAGCGGCCGCGCCGATACCATCCTGGTCAGCATGTCTTCGGGCAGCACCAGCACCACCGGCCCAGGCCGGCCGTTCATGGCGGTGGCGAAGGCGCGCATCACGTATTCCGGGATCCGCTCGGGGTCGTCGATCCGCTCCACCCGTTTGGCCATGCCGCGGGTGCCGGGGCCGAAGAAGCTGCCGTAGTCGAGCTCCTGGAAGGCCTCGCGGTCCCTCTGCTCGGCGGCCACGTCACCGACGAACAGGATCATTGGGGTCGAGTCCTGGAACGCCGTGTGCACGCCGATCGACGCGTTGGTGGCGCCCGGGCCGCGCGTGACGAAGCAGATGCCGGGCCGGTTGGAGAGCTTGCCGTGCGCTTCCGCCATGTAGGCAGCGCCACCTTCCTGCCGGTTGATCACGAACCGGATCCGGTCGCGGTAGACATGGAAGCCGTCCAGCGCGGCAAGATAACTTTCCCCCGGCACGCCGAAGGCATGGGTGACGCCCTGCGCGACCAGACATTCGACGAGAAGGTGGCCGGCGATTTGCTGGGAAGGAACGCTCATGGCTTCACCTGATTCACTAAACGATGAATTATGAAGCCATGACTCGAAACATCACCCGGTGGCGCAAGGCGCTAGCGCGACCTCTCCGGCGAGAGCTGGTGGCAGCGCGATCACAGCCAGGCGCGGAATGCCTGCACCGCGCGCCACGCAACCTTGTCTGACGGCGCGTCAGACCGCGCTGGAATGCACCTGCAGGCCCGGCCGCACCGCAGTGATCGGCAAGCGTGCCTGGGCCGTGCCGAACTCGATCTCGCCGGAGAGCTGGCCGCCCTCTTCGATCACGACCTTGCCATAGCGAATCTTGCCGGTGACCTTGCCGGTGGAATAGATCACCAGCTTCTGGCGCACGGTGAGCGTGCCGTCGAACTCGCCGCGGATCTCCGCGATGTCGATCTCGGCCGAGCCCTTGAAGGAGCCGCGTTCGGAGATCTGGATCACGCGCGAATCCATCGTCGCCTCGACCGAGCCTTCCACCACCAGCGTGTCGCAGTCGGTGATTTCCACGCCCTTGAGCTTGATGTTCGGACCGACCGTGAGCTTGCTCTCGGCCTCCTTCGCCATGGGAGCCGGCTGGGTGGCGACCGCCGCCACGGCAGCGGAGGCGGCTGCAGCCTGCGCTGCGCCAAGCGCCGCGGCATTCGGATTCAGCGGGCGCTGGTGAAACGGATCTTCCTTCTTGTTGAAAAACGGGGTTGCCATGGCGGGTCCTCTTAGATTGTTGAAGAGCTGCCGATGCTACGGACGGGCGCAATTACATGTACACGCGTTCACGCAAGTTAAGTAACCAATGGCGTTGTTCCGTACCTACGCGACGGCGTCGTCTGCGCGACTTTATTGTCGCCAGCGGTCAGCAAGTGTTTAAGCATGTGACGGCGTCGGCGCAGCAGCAGCCGGCGTTCAATAAGGCTGCGAAATGCGCAAGCCGCGGAATTTCAGCAGCGCGGTTTTCGGCCGCACCTGTTCCAGCACCACACCCGGGGCAATCTCGCTGCCTTCGTTGAACACCTGGCCGTTCACGATCAGCATGCGCTGCGCCACGTTCTCGGAATGGACACCGCCGCTGATTGCAAATTTTGGCCAGGCCTGTTGCACGTCGGACGGCAGTTCTGCAAGCTTGTAGGTGCGGTCGGTGGGTCCGGGTAGTGCTGTGGCGCTTGCTGCTGTGGCGGACGGTGCGGCGGCAGGCGACGCCTGCCGCGTCACGGTCACCGTCGTCGGCAGTCTGCTTTCCACCGGCGCGGGAGGCACGATCACCAAGGCTGCAGGCACCGGCACTGGAGCAGGCAATACCGTCGTTGCGGGAGACGGCGAAGGTGGGGACGGCGGCGTTGCCGCCGGCACGGCGTTGACCGCAAGCGGCACCACGCCCTTGTCTTTCCCGCCCACCCACAACCATCCCCCTGCCGCAACCAGCAGGACCGCTGTCGCGCTCCAGAGCAGATGGATGCGCCGACGCTCACGCTCGCCGGTCGCGGGCATCGCAAGCGCGGCCTGCGCATGAATGCCACGCGCGGGATCGCGCACCCGCTGCGCATCGGCTTTTTTGAGTGCATCGAGGATGTACGACATGTGTGGAGACCCGGCGTCAGGGCGCGGTTCGCAGACGTGGCTCGTCGACTCCGGCCGCGCGATTGAGTTGCATGAAGGTCAGGGGACCGAGACGGCCGTCGGCGGGCAGGCCCTGCGCCAGCTGGAAGGCCAGCACGCGCGACTTCATCGCGGCATCGAAGATCGCGCGCTGCGTCGGCGGCGGCGCGCCATCGAGCACGGCCAGCTTGGTTGCCAGCCACGAGACGGCGGCACCACCGTCCAGGTCGTTGATCCGGCCGTTGTAGCCAGGAGGGACGCGCCACAGCGTCGCGAACTCACCGCGCCAGCGCACGGCCAGGGCGGCCAGCGTCACTGTCTGCTCGCTGGCCCCCGCGCGTAAGGTGGCGCTGTCCGCCGTCAGCGCAGTGAGCAAGGCATACGAAGGCTTGCCACTGCGGGCGTCGAGCGTGACGATGCCGGGCCGCGCCAGCTGGCGCAGCAGCGCCAGATTCATGACGCTGCTGACGCAGCGCACCTGCTCACGTTCCAAGGCGCGGCATGGATCGCCTTCGCCGGGGGCGAGCTCCCAGGCCTTGGCCAGTTCGCGCCACGCCTGGTTCTTGTCGGCCAGCAGCGATGGCGCAGCGCTGCCCGAAAGCCCCGGCGCCGCAGGGACGGGCTGGCTGGCCACTGCGATCGGCGCCGTCGGCACGGCAGCGGTGGCCGCGCTGGCTGGTTGGAGTTTCGAAGCGCTTCCGGCCGCTCGCTGCTGGCTGGCGACTGCCCAGAAGCCTGCGCCTGCCGCGATTCCCAGCGCCAGCAGGCCAGCGGAGCGGTGCCA
The DNA here is from genome assembly GCA_025351615.1 of Ramlibacter sp. Classification (GTDB taxonomy): domain Bacteria; phylum Pseudomonadota; class Gammaproteobacteria; order Burkholderiales; family Burkholderiaceae_C; genus Ramlibacter. Next base: position 4,371 of record JANXVP010000347.1, read on the forward strand.
GGGTGCGAAAGCAAACCGGGCCGCGCGGCCGAACACCTCGGACGCGGCCCGATCGACGGTCCCGCGATCCACCCGCGCCCGACCCCCGGCAAAGGCGCCGAGCAAGGCACGATCGCACAGCAGGTTGATCCGCCTGGGCACGCCGCGGGTGCGCTGGTGGATCCGCTGCAGCGCCCGCCGGTCGAACGGCAGCGGCTGGGTCAAGCCCGCCGCATCCATCCGGTGCCGCACATATTGCGCGGTCTCCGGCGCGCTGAGAGCATCGAGGTGGTAGCGCGCGATGATCCGCTGCGCCAGCTGCTCGAGCTCGGGCCGCGCCAGCATCGCGCGCAGCTCGGGTTGCCCGATCAGCACGATCTGCAGCAGCTTGCGCTCGCGGGTTTCCAGGTTGGTAAGCAGCCGCAGCTGCTCCAGCACGTCGGCCGACAGGTTCTGCGCTTCGTCGATGATCAGCACGTTGTTGCTGCCCGCGGCATGCTCGCGCAGCAGGAAAGCGTTCAGCGGATCGAGGCAATCCTTGACGGTGACGGCGCGCTCCGGCCGTGGCAACGGGATGTGGAATTCCTCGCAGACCGATTGCAGAAGCTCGATCACGGTGAGCTTGGGATTGAAGATGTAGGCGACATTGCAATGCGCCGGCACCTGCTCCAGAAACAGCTGGCAGACCGTCGTCTTGCCGGTGCCGATCTCGCCGGTGAGCAGCACGAAGCCCCCGCCCGCCCCGCTGGCGACCCCCCGCTCTGCGCCCACGCCATACAGCAGATGGGCGAGCGCCTCCCGGTGCCGCTCGCTCATGAACAGCAGCCGCGGGTCGGGAGCGATCGAGAAACCTGCTTCAGCCCGAAATACGACGCGTACATGCTGTCAGGATAACCTGCAGTCCGGTTGCGCAATCCTCCAGGCGCGAGGCGCGATCAACCGGCGGCCGGAGTCAGCACCGTGCGGCGGACGCGCGTGACGTTGAATGCGCTGAGGATCAGGATGGCCTGGAGCAGTACCAGCCCCAGCCACACCCCCCGGTACTGGTGGCGGTCCATCAGGCTGCCGAAGATCAGCGGCGAAACAGCCTGGCCGATGTCGAGCCCGGAATAGACCACGCCGTACACGCGGCCGGTGGCGTTGTCCGGACTCGATCGCTTGACCAGCAGGTCGCGCGACGGCGCGGCAATGCCACTGGCAAATCCCATCGCCCCGAACAAGGCAGGGACTGCAAGCGCCGGCACCGGCGTGAAGCCGATCGCCAGCGCGATCAGCGCCGCAATGCCGAAGCCCGTGGCGACCACCCGCTCGCAGCGGCTCGAGTCTGCGGCGAGGAAGCCGCCGAACACCATGCCGCCGGCGCTGCAGACCATGTAAACCGTCAGGCACAGGGCCGCCAGCGCCACCGGCACGCCATGCAGCTGGCGCGCGGCCTCGGGCGCAAATGCCTGGATCACGCTCAGCACCAGCGCATAAAAAAAGAAGAATCCGAAACACATCCACACCGCCGGAATTTGCAGGAACGCGAAATTGCCCTCAGCGCGAGGCGCTGTCGACCGGGCCGGCACCGCGGCGGGCAATACCAGCTTGCCGCGGTTGAACCAGAGCACCGCCATCACGGCGAAGGCGAGCCCGCCGGCGGCCGCGAGGGCGACCCGCCAGGAAAAGGCAATCGCCAGCGGAACCAGCAGCGCAGGCGCCAGGGCCCAGCCCAGACTGCCCGTGATGCCGTGGAAGCTGTACGCGTGACCGAGGCGGGGCGCGCTGACCTTGCGATTGAGCAGCGTGTAATCGACCGGATGGAAGACGCCGTTGCCGATCCCGGCGACGACGGAGGAGCACGCCATCGCGCCGTAGGTCGGGCTGAGCGCGAAGCCGAACGCGGCGAGTCCGAGCAGCGCGAGCCCGCCAAACAGGATCGGCCGTGGCCCCAGCCGGTCGACCAGGAAGCCGGACGCGGCCTGGACACTGCAGGAGACCACGAAGAACAGGGTCATCAGGAATCCAAGCTCGGTATAGCTGGCATTGAATGCTTCCTTGAGCCAGGGAAACAGCGGCGCCAGCAGGAGCTGGCTGAAGTGGCTGATCATGTGGGCCAGGCCGACCATGGCGATGACCCCGGCATCCTGACGCAGGGGGACGGACATGACTTGGGCGGAGGCGGCCGTCGCGGTGCGCATGGCCTGATCGTACCGCCCGGCAATCGGAAGGCTGGGGAATAATCCGCCGATCGTGCCCAAACACAGCGCCGGCCTGTTGATGTACCGCCGCACCGGAGGCGGTGGGGTCGAAGTGCTGCTGGCGCATCCCGGTGGTCCCTACTGGGCGCGCAAGGATGAAGGCGCATGGACCCTGCCCAAGGGCGAATGCGAGGATGGCGAACAGCCGCTCGCGTGTGCCCGCCGCGAGTTCGAGGAGGAAACCGGCCAGGCGCCGACCGGGCCGTTTGCGCCGCTCGGCGAGGTGCGGCAAAAAAGCGGCAAGCGCGTGGCGGCCTGGAGCTTCGAAGCTGACATGGAGCCTTCGAGGCTTCAAAGCAACTTGTTCGAAATGGAATGGCCGCCCCGATCCGGCCAGCTGCTGCAGTTTCCGGAAGTCGACCGCGTGGCCTGGTTCGGCCTCGACGTCGCACGGATCAAACTATTGCCGGCCCAAGTGCCCTTGATCGACCGGCTGGCGCAAAGCCTCTTTGCATAGACGCTACGACGCCGCTTGCCAGCCCGCTGCCGCCCAGGCAAAGGTCTGGCTGGAGACCGGCTGGAAGCGCCCTTCGCCGGGCTCCCACGCCCAGTGCTCGACCTCCAGCCGCTCACCGTCGCTGACGATGCGGTTGAAAGAATTGGTTTCGCCCCGGCTCCGGGTCGAGGTCGCGGTGCCCGCCTGCACCACCAGGGCCGAACGGCTATGCAGCGGATACCGGGTCGCAGTGCTGGCAATGTGGCGGGTGTGCAAATGGCCCGCGAGCAGCACGTCGGCGCCCGCGCGCAGGAACACTTCGACCGCCTGCGCCGCCCGTCCCACCAGATGTTTGGGATCGAAGCCCTCGGGCAGGTCGAACGGGTGATGGGTCACCACGATCTTGGTGAGGCTGTCGTCGAGCGGAGCCAGGCGATCGTGCAACCTGCGCATCTGCTCCTCGTTGACTCGTCCGTTCTTGAAGGTCAGCGAGCGCGCCGTGTTGATACCCACCACCGCGATCTCGTTGTCGGCGTAGAAGGGTTCCAGGTCTTCGCTGATGTAGCGCCGGTAGTTGGCCAGCGGTGACCCGAAGCGCTTTGCCACGTCGTAGAGCGGCACATCGTGATTGCCAGGCACCACGATCTGCGGGCCCGGCAAGCCGTCGAGGAAGCGGCGCGCGGCGCGAAATTCCTCCGGCCTCGCGCGCTGCGTCAGGTCGCCCGAAACCACCACGACGTCCGGTTGCAGACTGTGGACCAGCGGGACGATGGCGCTGACCACGGCGTCGTCGACGCGGCCGAAGTGAACGTCCGACAGGTGGACCACCGTCTTCAAGCGGATTCCTTTTGCGCAGGCACGATCACCCGCAATGCCCCGGGACGCACCCGGTACTGCAGAGGCGTCTGCATGAGGTTCACTTCGCCGTCGGTGGCGACCCGCAGCTGTTTGTGGCCGGTCCGCACCACGAATTCACGCGCGGTCAGCATGTCGAAATCACGCGCCTGCTCAAGCCGCCTGAACAGCGCCATCACGGCCAGCTGCAGCAGGCCGAAGCGGCCCATGCGCTGCGTCAGGTAGAGCGACAGCGTGCCTTTGTCCAGGGCAGCGCGGGCCCCGATCTCGAAACCTTCCATCGTGTATTGGTTGTTGCCGATGAAGACGAAGGGGGTGCTGCGCACGAGGGTCTTCCCTTCGACCTCGACATGCACCTTCATCACCGGATAGCGGCGGGCTGCGCCGATACTTGCCGCCAGCAGCGCGCGCCATTTGCCGTGGCCCAGCCGGTGCTGACGCTTCTCGCGTTCACGGACGATGTCGGGGTAGATGCCGAGGCTTGAATTGTTGACGAAGATGCGGCCGTTGACTTCGCCGGCGTCGACGTCCACTTGCCGGTTCCCGGCGATGACTGCAATCGCTTCGGCCTGCTCGAGCGGAATTCCGAGGTCCTTGGCGAAGTGGTTCAGCGTGCCCATCGGCAGCACGCCGAGCGTGACGCCGCTACCGACCAGCACCGCAGCGACGGCGCTGACGGTTCCATCGCCTCCGCCGGCGACGACGACCTGCGCCCCTTGCTGCACGGCCGCCCGGACAGTCGGCTCGATGTCGGAGCCGCTCTGCACGACCTTGACCTGCGCCTGCAACCCGGACTGGCTGAACTCGTCCTGCAATTGTTTCGCCCAATCCGCCGGCAAGGCGGTTCCCGCGGTGGTGTTGACGATGACGATGATGGGCGTCGCCATGTCAGGCCACCGTGCCGCCGCGCCAGCCATGCAGCGCTTGCACGCCGCCCAGGCAAAGCCCCAGCCAGAGGACACCTTCGACGATCGCGCCGAGAACGTCGGTGAAAAAGTGGACGCCCAGGTACATCCGGGAAACGCCGACCAGCAGCACCATCGCGGCCGCGGCGGCTGCAATTGCGATGCGTCGCGGCCTGTCGCGCACATGGGCGAACAGGACCGCTGCCAGGAAGCCGTAGAACACAGTCGCGCCGGCCGTATGGCCGCTGGGGAAACTATAGGTATGGAGCGTGAGCAGCGCATCGTCGAAGTGCGGGCGCGGCCGCTGGACCAGATTCTTGACCGCCACATTCAGCAACAGACCGCCTGGGACCGACAGCGCCAGCGTAAACAGCCACCATGGACGTCCGGTGCGAGCCAGGACGACGCCAAGCGCAGCCGCCATCAGCAGGATCCCCGCGGTGCTGTGCCACAGGCTGATCGCCAGCATGAACTGGGTCAGCAAGGGGTCGGGGTGCGCATGAAACCAGGCGCTGAGGGGAACATCGATCAAGTGCGGCAACTCCTTGACCGGAGCGTACCCGGAAAGCCAGCCCAGCCGTGGCACCCGCTTGCTCGACTGCAGGTAGGTCGCGGCTGACAACTGCCGGGCTGTGTCAGGTTTGCTGACAGCCCATGCGCGGCGCAGACCGACAACGGCCCCGCCCGCCAGCGTGCTAATTTTCTGTCGATGGCGTCCTCAAAAAACGATGGTCTGGTGCGGGTCCGCGGAGCCCGTGAACACAATCTGAAGAACGTGGATGTCGATCTCCCGCGCGACGCCCTGGTGGTGTTTACCGGCGTCTCGGGGTCGGGCAAATCGTCGCTTGCTTTCGGGACGCTGTACGCCGAGGCGCAACGGCGTTACCTTGAATCGGTGGCGCCCTATGCCAGGCGGCTGATCGACCAGGCCGGCGTGCCCGACGTCGACTCGATCGAAGGCCTGCCGCCGGCCGTGGCGCTTCAGCAGCAGCGCGGCACGCCGGGCGCCCGCTCGTCGGTCGGCAGCGTCACGACCATTTCGAGCCTGGTGCGGATGCTGTATTCGCGGGCCGGGAACTATCCGCCAAAGCAGCCGATGCTTTACGCCGAGGACTTCTCGCCGAACACGGCGCAAGGCGCCTGCACGCGCTGCCACGGCCTCGGCCGGGTGTACGAAGTGACCGAAGACACCATGGTGCCCGATGCCTCGCTGTCGATCCGCGACCGCGCGATTGCCGCGTGGCCGACGGCCTGGCACGGTCAGAACCTGCGCGACATCCTGGTCACTTTGGGCTATGACGTCGATACGCCATGGCGGGAGCTGCCCAAGAAAGACCGCGACTGGATCCTGTTCACCGACGAACAGCCCACCGTTGCTGTGTATGCCGGCTTCACCCCAGCCGAAACCCGGCAGGCGCTCAAGCGAAAGACCGAACCCAGCTATATGGGAACCTTCACCGGGGCCCGCAAGTACGTGCTGCGCACCTTCGCCACCAGCCAGAGCGCGTTGATGAAGAAGCGGGTAGCCCGGTACATGGTCGGCGCCGTCTGTCCGGTGTGCGGGGGCAAGCGGCTCAAGCGCGAGGCGCTGTCGATCACCTTTGCCGGCCGCGACATCGGCGAACTGTCCCAGCTGCCGCTGCAGGAGCTGGCACACGTGTTGCGGCCGGCCGCGGACGGTCGGATGGGCGAGACTGACCACCAGGGAGGTGTTGCTTGCGACCGCGGAGCCGGAACGCTCGGCCGCAAGGAGGCGCGCCTGGCCACCGGGCGCCGCGTGGCTACCGGCGGCTCGGCTCACGCGGGCGCGCCCGATGTGCGCCGAACAGCCAACCTGTCGCCTGAAAAGCAGCTCGCCGCGCAACGCATTGCGCAGGACCTGCTGGCACGCGTCAAGACCTTGACCGACCTCGGCTTGGGCTACCTGTCGCTGGACCGCAGCACCCCGACTCTGTCCCCCGGCGAACTCCAGCGACTGCGGCTGGCGACCCAGCTCGGCTCGCATCTGTTCGGGGTGGTCTACGTGCTGGACGAACCCTCGGCCGGACTGCATCCCGCCGACGGCGAGGCGCTGCTGGACGCTCTGCTGCGACTCAAGGCCGCGGGCAACAGCCTCTTCGTGGTCGAACACGACCTGTCCGTGATGCGTCAGGCGGACTGGCTGATCGACGTCGGCCCCGCCGCAGGCGAGCAGGGCGGCCAGGTGCTGTATAGCGGACCGCCGCCGGGCCTCGCCATGGTGCGAGCGTCGCAGACTCGCCGTCACCTGTTCAGCCCCCCAGCCCTGCGGCAGACGCCGCCGCGCGAGCCGCGTCGCTGGCTGAAGCTGGAGGGCGTCACGCGCAACAACCTGCGGCAGGTGGGCGTGGCCTTTCCGCTCGGCTGCTTCACAGCAGTGACGGGCGTCTCGGGCTCCGGCAAATCGAGCCTGGTCAGCCAGGCGCTGCCCGAGCTGGTGGGCGAACGCCTCGGACAGCAGAGGAAAGCGCAGGACGACGCCGATCCGTTGCTGGCGGACGATCCCGGCACCACCGGCGGACGCATCAGCGAAGGCATGGATGGCGTGCGGCGCCTGGTCTGTGTCGACCAGAAGCCGATCGGCCGGACCCCGCGTTCCAATCTGGCGACCTACACGGGTCTATTCGACGTGGTGCGCAAGCTGTTCGCCGCCACGCCGGCTGCACGCCGGCGCCGCTACGACGCGGGGCGCTTCTCCTTCAACGTCGCCAAGGGCCGCTGCCCGACCTGCGAAGGCGAAGGTTTCGTCAGCGTCGAGTTGCTGTTCCTGCCCAGTGTTTATGCGCCCTGCCCGGCCTGCCACGGTGCCCGCTACAACCCGCAGACGCTGGAGATCGCGCTGAACGGAAAAAACATCGCGCAAGTCCTGGAACTGACCGTGAACGGCGCCTGCGAATTTTTCGCCTCGGAGCCCGCCGTGCAGCGCCCGCTCACGGCCTTGCGCGACATCGGCCTGGGCTACCTGCGGCTCGGACAGCCCGCCACCGAGCTGTCGGGCGGCGAAGCGCAGCGCATCAAGCTGGCAACCGAACTGCAGCGCGTCCAGCGCGGCGACACGCTCTACGTGCTGGACGAGCCGACGACCGGGTTGCACCCGTCGGACGTCGAGCGGCTGTTGCTCCAGCTCGATGGATTGGTGGCCGCGGGCAACACGGTGATCGTCGTCGAGCACGAGATGCAAGTCGTCGCGCACAGCGACTGGGTGATCGACATCGGCCCGGGCGCCGGAGCGCAGGGCGGCCAGGTGATTGCCTGTGGCACGCCGGAGCAGGTCGCGCGCAACACGCGCAGCCGCACCGCGCCGTACCTCGCGGCAGTGCTCGCGCCGGCGGCCGCAGCGCGGGGGGAAGCCGCATGGGAACCGGCCTTGGCGGCCGACGATCTTCTGTCCATCGACTAGCGCGCGACCTTCAATTGCTCCCACGGGATGTAACGGCGGGAACCCTGCAAGGACCGGCTGCCTCCAACCCACTGGCCGGCTCTTTTTCAGGTTTCTTCACCGGCTCTTGTCCCCCGGCAGCGTCAGCGGCCGGGGGACTTTTTCATCGCCTCCGCAGCTTGCTTTACGCGCGATTCACATTGCGCCACACGGACTGCGAAATCGTGCACATCCTGATCCTTGCCGGTGCTGCTCCCGACGCACGATGAAGTTGCTCGCGCTACGCCATCAGCCATGCAAGTGCCTCGCGCTCCCGCACGAACACCGCGATGCGTGGGGCCTCGGGCGAGACGATCGCCGAAGCGTCGGTGTCGATCAGTGTCGAGTCGCCGACCAGGGCGGCCCGAACCGGCGGCTCGAAGACCCGCATCAGCCGGTCGCAGACCAGAAATTTCTCGTCGCTTTCCGGGTCACTGGTGACGCGGCGCAAGTCGACCAGAAAGCGGTCGCCCAACGCGCGGCCCTGGGCCGCCTTCATCAGGTAGGCCAGCTTGAGAGCGTCGCCGTATTGCCAGCGCCCGTCCACTTCAAAGCGAATGTGCCTTGTTTCGATCCGGGTCGAGACGATCAGGTTCATGAGACGAATATGACTGTTAAGGCAGCGCAGAGCCTAAGCCAAAACCGCGGGCCGTGGGGCATCGGCGCGCGCATTGCGGCCATATTTCACCGATGGCTGGACGGAGTGCGCAAATAAGCCCGTCACGGGCCCAGCCCCAATCCGGTGAGATAGGCATCCATCGCCTGCTCGCCCGTGCGCACCAGGTCAAAAGCGCTGCAGTCCAGCAACCAGTTCTGGATCAGTCCGTCGAGCAGCGCGTGCAGGCCACGTGCAGCGACCGGCGCCGGCACCGCCAGTTGCAAGCCACGCCAGCGGGCACTGCGGCGCAGCGACTGCTGCATCTGGTCCAGGAAGGCCTGGCGCACGGCGAGGTGACGGGCCCGCACCGCACCGAGTTCGTCGACGTATTCGACTTTCTGGGTCGCCACCTCTAGCACCCGGCGGGTGCGTTCATCATGGGCGGTTCGCCGCAGGGCCCCCAGCACGCCCTCGCGCAGCAAGGGCAGAGGATCCCCAGTCTGCCGGCCGGCAGACTGCTGAAAAGCGGTTTCCAGTGGCAGCGTCACCCGCTCCATCATGGCGTTGAACAGGTCGCCCTTGT
>JANXVP010000355.1 GCA_025351615.1 Ramlibacter sp.
GCCTCCAGCACCTGCGCAGCCCGGGCCAGCGTCCGCACCGGTTTGGTGATCACCCGCGCCATCCGCCAGCCAACCACGCTGAACAGCAGCGCCATGCCGATGCCCCAGAGCAGCAGCTGCAGTTGCAATTGCTTGACCGGCTGGTCGGCCTCGGCGAGGTCCTGCCGCACCAGCACGATCCAGCCCAGTCCGGGCGAGCTGCGGTAGCCCTTGCTCTTGCTGTAACCGACCACATAGGTGCGGCCATCCGGCCAGCGCTCGATGCGATACCCCGATTGCCCGGTCGCGGCAGCGGCGAAGCTGGCCAGTTCCAGCCGATCGCCCTCCAGCGCCGCCGGTCCGAGCAGCACTGTGCCGCCGGTGGTCACGATCAAAGGCTCCACCGTGCGGCTGCGGTCCAGCGCCACGAAGATGGCTTGGCGCAGTTCCCTGGCCCACTGCCACGACAGGTGCGCACCCAGCACTCCCGTCGCATGACCCTGGGCATCGCGCAGCGCAAACGCGATATCCAAGAAGCGCACCGGCTCTTTGTCCGGGTTGTCCAGCAGCCTGGACAACAGCAGCGCTTCGTGCGCATCGCCCAGATGCTGGCCGCGCTGGGCGTTGGAGAACCAGGGCCGCTTGGAGACGTCCTCGCCCTTGAGCACCCCGCGGGTCGACGCCAGCACCTTGCCGTTGAGATCGGCCACGCCGATCCAGGCGTAGTACGGAAAACTGAGCTGCATGGCGTCGAATTCGCCCTGCACCAACGCCATGTCGTGCTCGCTGGCCAGCCGGCGGGCGATCAGTTCGACCTCGCGGTAACGCTCGAACATGGCCCGGTCCAGCCGGCTCGAGGTCTGGTTCGCCAGCTCGGCGAGGTTGATGCCGATACTGGATCGCACCTTGGCGCTGGCGTTGCGCTCCATCACCACGGTGAGGATCACTGTCAGCAGGATGGATAGCAAGCTGAAGGTCAGCGCGAGGTACGCGCCGAGGCCGTAGCGGGCGGGTCTGGGAAGAATGGTCATGCAGGCGCGCCTGGGTTGCGGGAACCGTTATTGTGCGGTGCGCCGGACGGTTTGGCCACGCTCCAGCGCGCCGCGGCCTGGCCAGCAACACGGCCACTGGCCATGCAGGCGGTGAGCAGATAACCGCCGGTGGGCGCTTCCCAGTCCAGCATCTCACCGGCGCAGAACAAGCCAGGCAACCCGCGCAGCATCAGTCCTTCGTCCAGCGCATTGAAGCGCACGCCGCCAGCGCTGCTGATCGCCTCCGCAACCGGCCGCGCCCCGCTGAGGGTGACAGGAAGGTTCTTCATCGCGAGTGCAAGTTGCGCAGGCTGCGCCAACACGGCCTTGGGCAGCAACTCGTGCAACAGGCCCATCTTGATGCCTTCGATGGCAAGCCGGCTCTTCAAGTGGCTGGACAGCGACCTCGCGCCGCGGGGATGTGCTACTTCGACCGTCACCTGCCGCGCGCTGCGCCCCGGCAGCAGATCGAGATGGAATGTGGCGCGCCCGCTGCGGCCGATCTCGTCGCGCAGCAGTGCGGAAGCGGCGTAGACCAGGCTGCCCTCCACCCCGGTCGCGGTGGCAACGAACTCGCCCTTGCGCTCGAACGTCCGGCCGGTGGAGTCGGTGCAGCGGATGGCCACCGACTTGAACGGCTGGCCGGCAAAGCGGCTGGCGAAATGCTCGCTCCAGCCCCCTTCCACGTCGAAGCCGCAATTGGCGGGTCGCAAGGCGTCGATGTCGATTCCGCGCTGCACCAGCAGCGGCACCCAGCCGCCGTCCGATCCCAGCCGCGGCCAGCTTGCACCGCCCAGGGCCAGGACCACGGCGTCGGCTGCAATTGCGCGCGATCCCTCCGGGGTGTTGAAGTGCAGCGCACCGACCGGCGTCCAGCCGTTCCAGCGGTGCCGCATGTGGAAGCGAACACCGCTGCCGCGCAGCCGGTGCAACCACGCGCGCAGCAGCGGCGCTGCTTTCATTTCCGCCGGAAACACCCGGCCCGAACTGCCGACAATGGTGGCGACACCGAGTTCCGCCGCCCAGGCCCGCAGCTCGGTCGGGCCAAATGCACGGAGCCAGGGCTCGACTTGCGGCCGCCGCTCGCCGAAACGGGAAGCGAACAGATCCAGGCCTTCGGAGTGGGTGAGGTTGAGGCCGCCCCGGCCCGCCAGCAGAAATTTGCGTCCGGCCGACGGCGTCCCGTCGAACACATCGACCTGGACACCGGCTTGTGCCAACGCCTGCGCCGCCATCAGGCCGGCGGGGCCGGCGCCGACCACGATCGCGGTGTTCATTCGACCACGACCAGCCGGCCCTGGCCGGTCAGGAACGCCGCCCTCACGGGGGCACCCGGGCTGGCCGCCGCCACCGCCTGGCGATAGCGCCGCAACTGCGCCAGCAACTGCGGCTCCTGCTGCGGCTGCGAGGCCGATTTGTAGTCGAAGACCCACCACTCGCCGCTGCCGCGCCGCCGCACCAGCCGGTCCAGCCGCAGCAGCTCGCCGTCGTGCAGCAGTTCGACCTCGTTGCCCTGCCAATCGATGGCTGCATCCTGCCAGGCCCAGGCACCGTCGCCCTGCAGGATGCGCTGCGCCATCGCCGCCGCCTCGCGTGCCAGGTTTGCGTCGAGCGCGAACTGGCGCGCCAATCTCCCTAGTTGCGCCGCGCCGAAAGTTTCAGCGCCCGGGGTCCAGCGCTCCAGCAGTTGATGCAGCGCCTGGCCAAAGCGCGATTGCGCGGAATCATCGCTTGCGGCAGCGGTCCCATCCAGGGCCGCGGCGGTCGCTTCATCGCGCTGGATGCGCGGCACGACCGGCAGCCAGAAGGTCCGGGGGACGCCGGCGGCACCGCCTTCGCCGGTGCCCACCAACGGCTGTTCCAACGCTTCGCTGAACGGCTCCAGCCGCTGCCACCAGCTGCCGTCGCCAGCAAGATACGGCTGCACCGACGACAGCACCAACAGGCGCCGGGCCCGCGTCATCGCGACGTAGAGCGCATTGAGTTCCTCGCGCTGGCGGGCTGCTTTCTCGACCGCGAGCGCTTCCGCGCTGCACGCCGGCGGCCGGACTTCGCTGGCAAGAAAAGCAAAGCGCCGCGGCGCCGGTGCCTCGCCCGGCCATTCGACGATCACGCCCATGGTCTCGGCCCGCGCCGGGGACGCGTCGGCATCGAGCAGCAAAACCACCTGCGCTTCCAAGCCCTTGGCGCCGTGCACGGTGAGCAGGCTGACCGCATCGGCACTGCCCGCCGCGGGCGCACGGATACCACCGGCCTTGAGCGCTCGCACGAACGCATACGGCGTGGCATAACGCGCGCCATCGACCTGGAGCGCCACCCCCGGCAAGGCCCGCAGATTGGCCAGCACCTTGTCACGCAGCGCCGCCGGTGCGGCCGCGGCAAAACGCGCGAGCACGTCGCCCTGGTGGAAGATCGCAGCCAGCGCATCGTGCGGCGGCAAGCGGTCGAGCAGCGCTTTCCAGCGCAGCAGCTCGTCCCGCGCCGCCTGCAGAGGCGCACTTTCCAGGTGCGGATCCTGGAGCAGCTCGAACCATGAAAGCGACCGCCCCGCGCCTTGCACGCGGCGTGCGTGCAAGGCGAGCTGCACCAGCTGCTCGTCCGGGATGCGAAATAGCGGCGACTTCAGCGCACGAGCCAGCGACAGGTCGTGCGTCGGCGACACCAGGGCGTCCAGCAGGGCGGCGATGTCCTGCACTTCGGGCGCCTCGCAGAGATCGGCCTTTTCCGGCTGCTGGGCGGGAATGTGCAACGCCCGCAGTTGCTCCTCCATCACGGTCAACCGCTCCCGCCGCCGGGCCAGCACCATGATCTGCCGGGGCAAGACCCCCTGTGCGATCTGCTCCGCGATCCATGCGGCGGCCTGCCGGCATTCCAGGGTTGCGAGCTTTTCCTCGGGCAATTCGCGCGGGACGGTGAGCGTGTCGCGCCACAGCGCTTGCGTCACCTGCGCAACGGGCATCGCCTCGCGCAAAATCTGCGGCAGCCGGGCCACGGCACCGATTTCTTCGGACGCGGTCGTGTGCGCGCGGAAACCGTCGTAACGTCCCTCCTCCTGCGCCGCACCCATGACAGCGTTCACCGTCGCCACGATGACCGGCGCATTGCGATGGGTGTGGTCGCAGCTGAGACGTTCGCCGCTCAGCGTCTGCACGACAAATTCCTGGGCCGCCCGGAACACCTGGGGCTCGGCCCGGCGGAAGCGGTAGATGCTTTGCTTGGGATCGCCGACGATGAAGACGCCGGGCGCGCCGCCCGCGGCG
>JANXVP010000366.1 GCA_025351615.1 Ramlibacter sp.
CTGGGCACCTCGTCGTCCGAAACAGTGCTGCCGCGCATGATGACCAAGATGGAGAATCTGGGCGCACGCAAGTCGGTGGTCGGCCTGGTGATCCCGACGGGCTATTCGTTCAACCTGGACGGCACGTCGATCTATCTGACGATGGCGGCAGTTTTCATTGCGCAGGCGACCAACACTCCGATGTCGCTCGGACAGCAACTTACCTTGCTGGTGGTGCTGCTGCTCACGTCGAAAGGCGCGGCGGGCGTGACCGGCAGCGGCTTCATCGTGCTGGCGGCAACCTTGTCGGCGGTGGGACACTTGCCGGTTGCCGGCCTGGCGCTGATCCTGGGCATCGACCGCTTCATGTCCGAAGCACGGGCACTCACCAACCTGATCGGCAATGGTGTCGCAACCCTTGTCGTCGCCAAGTGGACGGGTGACCTCGACACGGTGCGAATGCACCAGCAGTTGAACAACGAGACACCGCTGGACGCTGACGAGCCTGAGGTGGTCCTCGACAAGGTCGACGCGCACTTGCCGCCAGCCCGGTGACCGGTTAGAGCGTCACCAGATGCGCTGGCGTGGCGCCAACCACCGCAGGCAGTGGAATATGCTGGTCGAAGCTGGCAAGCCGCCCCTTCTGTTTGACTTTTTTATGGCGGTCCCAGGTGTTTTCCGACGATGCCGGCCAGTTCGAACATCGTCACCTGCGGCTTGCCGAACACCGGCAGCAGCTTGGCGTCCGCGTTGATGGCGCGCTTGTTGGTCGCATCCTGCAGGCCATTGGCCTTGATGTAGTCCCACAGTTTCTTGATCACCTCGGTGCGCGCCACCGGCTCGGCGCCGATCACCGCAGCCAGGTCCACGCTCGGCTTGAGGCCCGCGCCGGGCTTGCGCGGTGCCTTCGGAGCCGCTGCCTTTTTCGCTGCCGCCAGCGACTTGGCGGGTGTCTTCCTGGCCGCGGTTTTGGCGGCTTTCGCGACCGGCGTGTATTTCGCCCCCGGCTCTCTCGCAGCGGCGCCTGGCTTGCCGCCGCCCGCGGTCTTGCGCGGCGGGAACTTGCTGGCGCGCGGCTCGAACTCGAAATTCACCTTGCCCGCTTCCTTGTCCCAGGCCAGGAACGCCTTGAACGGACGGCGTGTGCGCATCGAGACGAACTTGTCGAGCAGCTCGGTCTTGCCGGTCTCCAGCAATCTGGACATCTGCTCGCGTGCCACCGGCTGCTGCAGGATGATCTTGCCGCTCTTGAAATCGCAGCTGGGCACCAGCTGCTCCGCGGTCGGCACCGCCTTCTCGCAGATGTAGTTGCTGCCCCACTCGAACACGCGGGCGCCGCATTTGGGGCACTTGCCGAGGGCCTCCTGGCCGGAGAAATCGATGATCTCGCCGGACTCGGCCGGGTCGGCTTCGTGACCGAAATCGAACTCGAGCTTCCAGTTCTGGTCTTCGTCGTTGTACTTCAGCACGATCTCGGCGGTGAAGGGCCAGCCCGCCTTGGAACGGAAGCCTTCCAGCGGGCCGATCTTCTTTTCGCGCAAAAACTCCTCCACCTCGGACGGCTCGAAGGTGCGGCCGGCCGGCGTCTTGCCGAACGAGAAGCCGCAGGGCTCGCCGCCCGCGATCGCCTTGTCGCCGCCGCCGACGCAGGTGTAGCGCCGGTAGTTTTCCTTCACCACGCCGGCGCACTTCGGGCACGGCGTCGACAGCGTCGCGTAGTCGCCGGGCACGGTGTCGCGGTCGTATTCCTTGGCTTTGCGCACGATGCGCTTGGTCATCTCCGCGATCTCGAGCATGAATTCGGCGCGTGACAGCTTGCCGTGCTCCATCTGCGCCAGCTTGTATTCCCAGTCGCCCGTCAGCTCCGGCCTGGACAATTCCTCGACGCCGAGTCCGCGCAGCAGCGTCATCAGCTGCGACGCCTTCGCCGTCGGGATCAGCTCGCGGCCGTCGCGGAACATGTACTTCTCGTTGATCAGGCCTTCGATGATGGAGGCACGGGTGGCCGGCGTGCCGAGCCCCTTCTCCTGCATCGCCTCGCGCAGCTCGTCGTCCTCGATCATCTTGCCGGCGCCTTCCATCGCACCGAGCAGGGTGGCTTCGGAATAGCGCGCGGGCGGCCGGGTCTTCAGGGCCTTGGGCTCGACGACTTCGGCGCGCACCATCTCGCCCGGCTTCACCGCCACCAGCGTCTTGTCGTTCTCGTCGCCTTCCTCGGCCACCTCCTTGCCCCAGATCGCCAGCCAGCCCGGTTTGACCAGCACCTTGCCGACGGTGCGGAAGCTGTGGCCCATCGCCTGCGAGATGCGCGTCGTCACCAGGAACTCCGCGCTGGGGAAGAACACCGACAGGAAGCGCCGCACCACCAGGTCGTACAGCTTCTGCTCAGCGTCCGACAGGCCGCTCGGCGCCTGCAGCGTCGGGATGATGGCAAAGTGGTCGCTGACCTTGGCGTTGTCGAAGATGCGCTTGCCCGGCTTGACGTAGTTGCCGTCCATCGCCTGTTTCGCGAACGGCGCGAGGTGCCTCATGCCGCTGTCCGACAGCATGCCCATGGTCTCCTTCACCACCGGCAGGTAGTCTTCCGGCAGATGCCGCGAATCGGTTCGCGGATACGTCAGGGCCTTGTGCCGCTCGTACAGGCTCTGCGCCAGTGCCAGCGTCGTCTTGGCGGAGTAGCCGAAGCGGCCGTTGGCCTCGCGCTGCAAGGAGGTGAGGTCGAAGAGGGCCGGCGACGCCTGCGTGGTCGGGGTCGATTCCTCGGTGACCGTCGCAGCTTTGCCTCGCACTGCGTCGGCGATCGCCATCGCTTCCCGCTCGGACCAGACGCGATCCACCTTCTGCTCGGCGTCGTCTGCGTTCTTCTTCCACTTCGGGTCGATCCACCTGGCCGCGTACTCGCCGGCCTCGGCCAGGAAGGTGGCGTGGATTTCCCAGTAGTCGCGGCTGATGAACTTGCGGATCTGATCTTCGCGCTCGACCACCACCGCCAGCGTCGGGGTCTGCACCCGGCCGACGGTGGTCAGGAAGAAGCCGCCATCGCGCGAGTTGAAGGCCGTCATGGCGCGCGTGCCATTGATGCCGACCAGCCAGTCGGCCTCGGAGCGCGAGCGCGCCGCATTGGCCAGCCCTTCCATCTGCTTGTCGGTCCGCAGGGTGGCAAAGCCGTCGCGAATCGCCTGCGGCGTCATCGACTGCAGCCACAGCCGTTTCACCGGCTTGCCCAGCGGAACGGTCTTGCCGCCCTTGCTGGAGCCGGCGTACTGCTCGATCAGGCGGAAGATCAGTTCGCCCTCGCGCCCGGCGTCGCAGGCGTTGACAATATTGGTGACGTCCTTGCGCTTGGCCTGCTTGATGACGGCGTTCAGGCGGGTCTTGGTCTTGTCCACCGGCTTCAGGTCGAAATACGGCGGGATCACCGGCAGGTGCGCAAAACTCCACTTGCCGCGCTTCACGTCGAACTCTTCCGGCGCCTGGATCTCGACCAAGTGGCCGACCGCGCTGGTCACGATGAACTTGTCGTTCTCGAAGAAATCGTCGTGCTTGTCGAATTTGCCCGCATCCGGGGTCAGCGCGCGCACGATGTCCTGTGCCACCGACGGCTTTTCCGCAATCACCAGGGTCTTCGTCATTTCAGTTTTTGCCATTCTTCAATATGCCGCTTTATAGATGAAGTCGGTCGGCCTCCTTACAATCTCGGCTTTCTCGCGTGTGCGCGTACGCGCGCATGTGTGCACATTCAACTTAACAGGTTTTCGGCAATGCCAGTTTCCAACCGTTCGCGTCGCATCCAGACCCGGCTTTCCGGCGTCCACGGCAAGGGCGTCTTCGCAGTGCAGGCCATTGCAGAAGGCGAGACCATCATCGAATACGTCGGCCAGGTCATCACCTGGAAGGAGGCGCAACGCCGCCATCCGCACGACCCCAAAGACCCGAACCATACCTTTTACTTCCACGTCGACGAAAAAAGGGTCATCGACGCCAAGCACGGCGGCAATTCGTCGCGCTGGATCAACCATTCCTGCAAGCCCAATTGCGAGGCCGACGAGGAGGACGGCCGGGTCTTCATCAAAGCGCTGCGCAACATCAAGGCCGGTGAAGAACTCAATTACGACTACGGCCTGATCATCGACGAGCGCTACACCCCCAAACTGAAGGCCGAATACCCCTGCTGGTGCGGCGCCGGAAATTGCCGCGGCACCTTGCTGGCGCCCAAGCGGCGCTGAGACTGGCATGCGATGGCCGGCTGAAGCGATCTGGCAGGCGGTGGCGCCGATACTTCCCGCTTTCACGGTCGAAGTCCTGCCGCAGCTAGCCTCTACCAACAGCGAGCTGATGCGCCGCGGCCGCGCCGGTCTCACCGAGCCATCGCTGCTGGTTGCCGAGCAGCAAACCGCCGGTCGCGGCCGGCTCGGCCGGCACTGGCACAGCCTGGCCGGCGATTCGCTCACCTTTTCGATGGGGCTGATGCTCGCGCCGTCGGACTGGTCGGGCCTGTCGCTCGCCGTCGGCGTGTGTCTGGCGGACGCCCTGCATCCGCGCGTCCGGCTGAAGTGGCCCAACGATTTGTGGCTGGACGATCGCAAGCTGGGTGGGATCCTGATCGAAACCGCGAGTTCCGGCGATGCGGCCGCGGCCGCCCCGGTAGCCCGTTACGCAGTGGTCGGGGTCGGCATCAACATCGTTCCCCGGCAGTTGTCAGGGCTGTCCACGCCGCCAGCCGCTCTGCAGGAGCTGCTGGCCGGGACCGACGCGGCGCAAACCTTGTTGCGGGTCGCCGAGCCGCTGGTGCGAACGCTGCAAGCTTTCGAGACCTTCGGCTTCGCTCCTTTCCAGGCCCGCTTCAACGCCCGCGACGCCCTGCGCGAGCGGCTGGTGGCGCTCAGCGACGGGACCACCGGAACGGCCCACGGCGCCAGTGAAACAGGAGCACTGCTGGTGCATACTGCGCACGGCATGCACGCCGTCACCAGCTCCGAAGTCAGCGTGCGCCCAGTGCCATGAGTTCATGCTGCGCCTGATCGTCCTTCTCCTGTTGCTGGCCAACGGGGCCTTTTACGCCTGGTCCCGGGGGCTGCTGGTCGCGTGGGGCATCGCGCCCGTCACCCAGTCCGAGCCGCAACGCCTGACCCAGCAGATCCGGCCCGAAGCGCTGCGCATGTTGAACGCCGACGAGGCCAGGCCGGTGGAGGTTGCTGCCGCGGTTGCGAAGGCGGCGGAGTGCCTGCAGGCCGGCCCGTTCGAAGATGCGCTGGTGGCGCCGCTTCGCACTAGTCTGGGCGGGTGGCCGGCCGGATCGTGGGCGCTGGAGCCGACGGTCGAGCCGGCGCGCTGGATCGTCTACATGGGCAAGTACCCGAGCACGGAGGCCGTGATCAAGAAGAAGGGCGAGCTGCGCCAGATTGGCGTGTCGTTCCAGGCGGTGGTCAATCCGGCCCTGGAGCCGGGGCTCTCGTTGGGCAGTTTCAAGACCGAGAACGAAGCTAACGACCACCTGACCACGCTGTCGGAACGCGGTGTCCACACTGCGCGGGTCGTGGTGGAGCGCCCGGAGCAGCGCGGCCAGCTGCTCAAGCTGCCCGCTGTCGACGACACGTTGCGGACGCGCGTCGAGGACCTCAAGGCCGCGCTGGCGGGCAAGGCCCTGCGCGCTTGCCGCTGAATCCCCGATGGAGACAACCCGATGAAGCTCTATTTCGCGCCTGGCGCGTGCTCCTTCGTGCCCCACACTTTGCTGGAGGCAGCCGGCGAGCCGTTCGAACCCGCGCTGGTCAAGTTGCACAAAGGCGAAAATTACAGCGACGACTACAAGGCGCTCAACCCGCGCAGCCAGGTCCCGGTGCTGGTCGACGGCGGCCAGGTGATCACCCAGATCGTCGCGATCGTGAACCACCTGAACGACCGCTTCCCGCAGCTCGAGCTGATTCCCCGCGAGCCGCTGGCGCGAACCCGGATGCTTGAGACGCTGGCCTGGATGAACAACACGGTGCATCCGACGTTCACCCACATCTTCCTGCCGCACAAGTTCGCCGAGTCCGAAGCGGCCAAGGCGGAACTCAAGGCCTTCAACACCCACCTGTATCGCGGCTGGATGGGAGAGCTCGAGGCGCTGGTCGAAAAGGCCGGACGCACCGGACGGCCTTACCTGGCCGGAGACAGATTCGGGCCGCTCGATCCGTACGCTGTGACCTTGGCGCGGTGGGGCACCATCGCGGGCATCGACCCCGCCGGGTTTCCCGCCACCTGGGAATTAATCGGCCGCATCGCAACGCTGCCCTGCGTGGCGCGCGCGATCCAGCGCGAACGGCTGCAGCTGAACCTGTACCAGTCTGCCTAGGCCGGATCGACGGGTGCGTCGCCGATGACGAAGCGCACCGTCACGCGGGTACCGGGCGGCGTATGTCCGGGGTGCGCTTCCTCGATCCGGATGCTGGCGTTGTGCTGGCGCGCGATCTCCAGCACGATCGACAGGCCGAGACCCGATCCGTCGACGTTGGTCCCAAGCGCCCGGTAGAACGGCTGCAAGACCAGCTCCCGCTCGTGCTCGGGGATGCCGGGGCCCGAATCCTCCACTTGCAGCACGAGCACGCCGCCGAACGGGTCGCCCAGCACGCGCGCCGTGATCACGCCCGGATGTTGCGCACTGGACGGCGTGTAGTTGATAGCGTTGTCCAGCAGGTTGCGGATCATTTCCTTCAACAGGGTCGGATTACCCGGCAGGACGACGCCGGGCGTGCCCGGGCCGGCACCGTCGTACCCGAGATCGAAACGCTTGTCCATGCTGCGGGGGACCGAGTCCTGCACCACCTCCATGGTCAGTTGCGCCAAATCGCAGCGCTGGCGGGCGATGGTCTGCTGGCCGCTGCTTTCGGCGCGAGCGAGCGCCAGCAGCTGGTTCACCGTGTGGGTCGCGCGAATGCTGGAGCGGCCGATCTGCTTGAGCGACTGCTTCAATTCTTCGGCGTTGAATGCCTCGCGCTGGGCCAGGTCGGCCTGCATGCGCAGCCCGGCGAGAGGCGTCTTGAGCTGGTGCGCCGCGTCCGCGAGAAAGCGCTTTTGCGTCGCAATCGAATCCTTCAGGCGCGTCAGCAAGTCGTTGATGGAGGACACGAGCGGTGCGACTTCGAGCGGGACGGCCTTGTCGTCCAGCGGGCTCAAGTCGTCAGGCTTGCGGGCCCGAATGCGTTCTTCCAGCTGCGACAGCGGCTTGATGCCGCGCACCAGCGCCAGCCACACCAGCAGCACCGCAAGCGGCAGGATGACGAACTGCGGCAGCATCACGCCTTTGATGATTTCCGTGGCCAGGACCGAGCGCTTCTCGCGGGTCTCAGCGACCTGCACCAGTCCCGGCTGGCCATCGGGCAGGTCCAGCTTGACCCAGGTGTACGCAATGCGCACGTCGACTCCTCGCATCTCATCGTCGCGCAGGCGCACTTCGCCGACGGCCGGCCGCTCCTCCTCGTGTGGCCCGGGAAAATCCTTCTCGCCACCCAGGACCTCGCCCCGGGCGCCCAGCACCTGGTAGTAGACGAGATCGGAGTCGTCGGCACGCAACAGCTCGCGCGCCGGCTGCGGCAGGTTGAAGACGACGCGCTGGTTTTGCACCGTCACCAGCTGGGCCAGCGCCTGCACGTTGTATTCGAGCGCGCGGTCGAACGGTTTGCCGGCGATGCTCTGGGCGACCAGCCAGGTCAGCGCCAGGCTGACCGGCCACAGCAGCAGCAGCGGCGTCAGCATCCAGTCGAGGATCTCGCCGAACAGCGAGCGCTGCTCTCGCTGGAAGATTTTCATCGCGTGGCGCCCCGGTCCATAGCCGGCTCAGGCGGCGATCTTTTCGAGGCAGTAGCCCAGGCCGCGCACGGTCGCGATGCGGATCGGCCCCTTTTCGATTTTCTTGCGCAAGCGGTGGATGTAGACCTCGATCGCGTTGTTGCTCACTTCTTCGCCCCACTCGCACAGGCGCTCGACCAGCTGGTCCTTGCTGACCAGCCGGCCGGCGCGCTGCAGCAGCACCTCGAGCAGCCCCAGCTCGCGGGCCGAGAGTTCGACCATCTTGCCGTCGATGGTCGCGACGCGGCCGGCCTGGTCGTACACCAGGGGTCCGTGCTTGATCGTGCTGCTGGTGCCGCCCATTCCGCGCCGCGTCAGAGCGCGCACGCGGGCCTCCAGTTCCTGCAGGCTGAAGGGCTTGGCCATGTAGTCGTCGGCGCCGTAGTCGAGGCCCTTGACCCGTTCTTCGACGCTGTCGGCGGCTGTGAGGATCAGCACCGGCAGCGACGACCCGCGGCTGCGCAGCTTGCGCAGCACTTCCAGGCCGTGCAATTTTGGCAGTCCCAGATCGAGGATCAACAGGTCGAACTCGTTGTTGGTCATCAGCGCGGCTTCGGCTTCGGTGCCGCTCGCCACATGGTCCACCGCGGCGCCCGATGCACGCAGGGTCCGGAGCAATCCGTCGGCCAGCACCTGGTCGTCTTCGGCAATCAGTATCCGCATGGCAGTCTCCTCGTTGATCGGCGGCGCCTGCTGTTCTCATCGCCCCGGCAAATTTTAGGGCCTGCTCACGCGGTGGCGCCGGCGTAGGCTTCCAGTCCGATGGACACCACGGTGGCGATTTCGTCCCCCACTTCGGCGCGGAATTCAGCTTCGGCCTGCGCGACAGCCTCCTTGAACGCCTGGAGCCAGGCCAGCCCCATCGGCGTGAAGCAGACCATGCGCGCGCGGGCGTCGCGGCTGTCGGGTTCGCGCCGCACCAGGCCCCAGGCTTCGCACTGGTCCACCAGGTCACCCATCGCCTGCTTGCTCATCCCGGCGCTCTGCGCCAGTGCCGTGAGGCGCGCGCCCTGAACGGCCAGGTGGCGAGTGATGTGGATGTGCGCTGCACTCACCTGGGCGCGCGCTGCGAGATTGGACAACGCCAGCGGCACATCGACGTTGTGCGCCATCAGGTGCATCACGCGCTCGTCGAATCGGCGCATGGCGTGACCCAGCAAGCGACCCAGGTGGACGGGCCGGCGGGTTTCGGAAAGAGCGTCGCCAGCCATCTTTAAATAGTAAGGCAAACTGACGATAAAATTGGTTTACTTCCCAGGACCATGGACGTTATATTACTGATCAAGCATCCAGCCTGTGAATAAAAACAACTGGATAAGATCGCTCAACTTATTGATTCACAAGGAGATTTTCATGGACGTCCAAGTCAAGGGAACCCGGATCGGCGCTGCCGACAGCGAAAAAAGCAAGGCCTTGCAGGTCGCCCTGGCCCAGATCGAGAAGCAGTTCGGCAAGGGCACGATCATGCGACTGGGCGAAGGG
Organism: Ramlibacter sp.; assembly: GCA_025351615.1. Classification (GTDB taxonomy): domain Bacteria; phylum Pseudomonadota; class Gammaproteobacteria; order Burkholderiales; family Burkholderiaceae_C; genus Ramlibacter. Next base: position 9,292 of record JANXVP010000366.1, read on the forward strand.
GAGAAGCTCGAGGACATCCAGGTGGTCTCCACCGGTTCGCTCGGCCTGGACATCGCGCTGGGCGTCGGCGGCCTGCCGCGGGGACGGGTGATCGAGATCTACGGCCCGGAATCGTCGGGCAAGACCACCCTCACGCTGCAGGTCATCGCCGAGATGCAGCGCCAGGCCGGTACCTGCGCTTTCGTCGATGCCGAGCATGCGCTGGACGTGCAGTACGCGCAGAAGCTGGGCGTCAACCTGTCGGACCTCCTGATCAGCCAGCCGGACACCGGCGAGCAGGCGCTGGAAATCGTCGACAGCCTGGTGCGCTCCGGCGCCGTGGACCTGATCGTGATCGATTCGGTCGCGGCGCTGACGCCCAAGGCCGAAATCGAAGGCGAGATGGGCGATTCGCTGCCCGGCCTGCAGGCCCGCCTCATGAGCCAGGCGCTGCGCAAACTCACCGCGTCGATCAAGAAGACCAACTGCATGGTGATCTTCATCAACCAGATCCGCATGAAGATCGGCGTGATGTTCGGCAGCCCGGAAACGACCACCGGCGGCAACGCGTTGAAGTTCTATGCCTCGGTGCGGCTGGACATCCGCCGCACCGGCACCATCAAGAAGGGTGAGGAAGCGATCGGTAACGAGACCAAGGTCAAGGTGGTGAAGAACAAGGTGGCGCCGCCCTTCAAGACGGCGGAATTCGACATCCTGTTCGGCGAAGGCATCAGCCGCCACGGCGAGATTATCGACATGGGCGTCAACGCCCGGGTGCTCGAGAAGTCCGGCGCCTGGTATGCCTATAACGGCGAGAAGATCGGCCAGGGTCGCGACAACGCGCGCGAGTTCCTGCGCGAGAACCCGGCCCTGGCCCGCGAGATCGAGAACAAGGTCCGCGAGTCGCTGGAAATTCCGCTGCTGCCGGCCGAGGTCGAAGAAGACTGACTCACTCGGACTGCTCGCGATGCCGCTGCTGGGGCCGCAGTCACTGAAGGGCCGAGCTCTGCGGCTGTTGAGCGGCCGCGAGCACTCCCGCGCCGAGCTGCAAAGAAAGCTCGCCAGGCATGAAGAGGAGCCGGGCCAACTGGCGCGCGTCCTCGACGAACTACAGGCTAAGGATTTCATCAACGAGCAGCGGGTGGTCGACTCGGTCGTTCATCGCCGGGCCGCCAAGCTGGGGGGCATGCGGATCCGGCAAGAGCTGCAGGCCAGGGGCCTGGACCAGGACAAGGTCCACGAAGCAGTGACCGCCCTCAAATCGAGCGAACTGGCGCGGGCGCGCGAGGTCTGGGCCCGCAAATTCGATGCACCGCCAGCCAATGCCGCCGAGCGTGGCAAGCAGGCGCGCTTCCTTGCAGCGCGGGGATTCGACGGCGAGGTCGTCCAACGCCTACTCGGTCGGCCACGGGAAGAGGACACCGTTCCGGCCTGCTAAATTACAGGGCAAGCACACTCGTGCACAGGGAGCAGCGATCGTGATTTTCAGTTGGTTCGACACGCGGGAAGTGCGCCGGTTTGGCACCGGGCTGGCGGAGTTCATCATTGGTGAGATGCCGGTGGCGGCGCAAACAAAGGAAGCGAAATTTGCCGCAAAGGCCGGAAAGACGCTCAAGAAGGCGGCGATTCAGCTGCAGACGTTCAAGGCCGCCCACAAGCTCAATCCGTACAAGCGGGCCAAGCTTGCCAACGCGTTCCTGTGGGGCTTGAAGGATGCGAAGTGCCCGGCCGCCTACGCCGACGAGTTGACCGAGTGGCTCACGCTCAGGCTGTAGCACCGCATGCTGCGTGACTTGCTCAAGCGCGTGTCCGGGAGGTCCCCAAAGGCACGTGCAAAAGCGGATGAATTGGTGGGTTCGGGCCGTTCGCACGAAGATGCGGGCCAGCTGGAACAGGCCTGCGAGTGCTATCGGCAGGCCGTGCAGCTGGCGCCGGATCACGCCTCCGCGCACTTGAACCTCGGTATTGCGCTGGCTGCGCTGGGGGACGAGAAGGCGGCGGCGGGCGCTTACGATGTCGTGTTGGCGCTCGACCCGGGCCACGCCTTCGGCAACTACAACTTTGCCAACCTTTCGTTTGCGCAGGGAGATCTATCACACTCCGAGGCGCGAGTGCGGGCGGCGTTGAAGTCGAATCCGGACTTCCCCGAAGCGCAAGTTCTCTTGTCCAGCATCCTGGATGAGGCGGGCGATACCGTGGGCGCTTTATCTGCCCTCCAGGTGGCCATCCACCTGAAACCGACCTACGCCGGCGCGCATTTCAATCACGCGCTTCTCCTGCACAAGCTGGGACGCCTGGCGGAAGCGAGGGCGGCTGCGGATTCGGTGATCAAGCTGGATACCGGGAATGCGGAGGCTCACGTGCTCCTCGACACGATCCTTCGCGACGAAGGCTTCCTCGTCGAATCTCTGGAACCGATACGACGCGCGATCGCTCTCGCGCCTGACCGATGGGACCTGCGCTCACGGGAGCTGTTCTCGCTCAACTTCGACGAGCGGACCGATGCCGAAACGCTCTATCGCAAGCACAAAGTATTCGGCGAGACGCTTGAGCGGACGGT